>JAITHD010000053.1 GCA_031280155.1 Treponema sp.
AGGCAAACGGCATCATTTTCACCACGGCGCAGAAGTTCGAGGAGAGTTCCGAGCGCCTTTCTGACCGCCGCAACGTCATCGTCATTGCGGACGAGGCGCACCGCAGCCAGTTCATTGACCAGCGGGTGGACGGCACGACAGGGCGCATCCAAAAATCCTTCGGTCTTATAATCCGTGAGAGCCTCCCTAACGCAACATATATAGGCTTTACCGGAACGCCCATTTCAAGCAAAGACCGTTCCACCATCGAGGTATTCGGCAACTACATTGACATCTACGACATGACCCAGTCCGTGGAGGACGGCGCGACCCGCCCGGTTTACTACGAGAGCCGCGTCATTCATCTGAAGCTGGATGAGGACATCCTGCGGCTCATTGACGCCGAATACGACATCATGGCGCGGAACGCCGAGGACTACGCCATCGAAAAGAGCAAAAGGGAACTCAGCAAAATGGAGTCTATCCTCGGCGCGGAGGAGACCATCACCGCCCTTTGTGAAGACATCGTTACGCACTACGAGGAGAACCGCCGGCATGAACTTACGGGCAAGGCGATGATAGTTGCGTACTCCCGCGCCACCGCTCTGGCGATTTACCGCAAGCTGCTTGAACTGCGTCCCGCAGGGTCTGATATGATCGGCGTGGTGATGACCGAGAGCAACAAAGACCCGGAAGAATGGCACAGTATCATCGGCAGCAAACGCCGCCGTGACGAGACGGCAAAGCGGTTCAAGGACAATGACGACCCGCTGAAAATCGCCATCGTGGTGGATATGTGGCTCACCGGTTTTGACGTGCCGTCTCTCGCCACGATGTATATTTACAAGCCGATGGCGGGGCATAACCTCATGCAGGCAATCGCCCGGGTCAACCGGGTTTACAAGAATAAAGAAGGCGGCTTGGTTGTTGACTATATTGGTATCGCTTCGGCGCTGAAACAGGCGATGAACGACTACACCAGCCGGGACAAAAAAAATTACGGTGATACCGACATAGCGAAAACAGCCCTGCCCAAGTTCATTGAGAAACTGGAGGTCTGCCGCGATTTAATGCATGACTTCGACTACTCCGGCTTTATGCGTTTGAACGCCGCAGACCTTTCCCGGGCAATGGCTATCAGCGGCGGCGTAAACTTCCTCGCGGACGCGGAAAAGAAAACCCAGAAAGAAAGCTTTATCAAAGAATCAATGCTCCTGCGTCAGGCGCTGTCCCTCTGCCGTTCGCTTCTTACCGCGGAACAGCGATATGAAGCCGCCTACTTTGAGGCGGTGCGGACCCTCCTTACCCGCATCACCGGTGAAGGCAAGCCGCTCTCCCTCAAAGAAATAAACGAGCGCATCAACGAACTCTTAAAAGCGAGTATTCAGAGCAAAGGGGTTATCAACCTCTTTTCAGATGTGAACACAGGCTTCTCATTGTTCGACCCGAAGTTCCTTGACGAAATCGCCAAGATGAAGGAGAAAAATCTCGCCGTCGAAATATTGAAAAAGCTGCTTGCCGAGCAGGTCGCCCTCTACCGCAGAACGAACCTTGTCAAGAGCGAGAAGTTCTCTGAAATGCTCTCCCGGGTCATGAAAGCGTATCAGAACGGGATGCTCTCCAACGAAGAAGTCATCGCCGAACTGATGAATATGGCAAATGATATGGCTGCCGCATCCGCCGAGGGCGCCGCGCTGGGCTTGACCGGCGAAGAGCTGGCGTTCTACGACGCCCTCACCCGCCCCGAAGCTGTGAAGGACTTCTACCAAAACGAGGAACTTGTGGCGATGACCCATGAACTCGCCGATATGCTCCGCAAGAACCGCACCATTGACTGGCAGAAAAAAGAATCCGCCTGTGCCGGTATGCGCCGCATGGTCAAGAAGCTGCTGAAAAAATACAAGTACCCGCCGGAGGGCATGGAAGACGCCGTCGCCACGGTAATTGGGCAGTGCGAGATGTGGACGGATAATTAGAGGTCTGTCTATAATGTGTCCACATTATAGACAGACTTTCTTTTATTCCTCCAAACTTAATTTGGTTGCCTGTACGAAACTCCAAATCAGTAAAGGCTTTTGCAAAGGACCCTTTGATCCTGCCGTCTATGTCTCCTGTTACTCATCAGTCAACCCCTTTTGTCTTCATGATAAGCGGCGCAGGCTTTGGAATCTGAGCCTGCGCCGTACTGATTTTTCTAAGCAGGCTGTCCCGCAAGCCCCGCCGCGCTAGATAAAGCGCCGGCGGCGCGAAGGCAGCGGACTTTTACCCTCTTTACCATAAGTATCTGTGTGTTCATGACAGTCCTGACATAAAACTTCAGCATTACTAATGTCATTTCCACCATTAATCTATTAGGTATTGTCAAGAGGCAGGGTAAAAGTATTTAATTTAGGAATAGTACATTCGACATCCAGCAGATGGGATTTGTTGTTGACAGATATATTCGAGAACAAGCGACTTTTTGTGTTGTACCGAGGACAAACATCGAAATATCAAAACGCATTGACCCATAGGAGTCGTTCGCAAAAGGGGTAAAATCCAAGCATGAGGCTTGGGTTTTACCCCGGCTTCTAATAAGCTGACTTACTTTATCGCAAATTCCGTAGCAATACCCGCAGTTCTGGGTCTGACAAGGGTTCGGTTGACGGAGGTGTTTCTTCTTTTTTAGGCTGTAAGATGATTTCATCTCCCGGGGCGATTCGGTCAAAAAAGCCGTTCCGGGTTAAACTGCCGACCGCGACTTCTTCATCCACTTTTTCAATGACCAAGGCGCCTACCACGTCGTTAGGGGAATATGCAAGTCCTATGCCTTCATGAAGAATCAGGGTCTGACCTTTTTTAACCACCTCATATACCGCATCCCCGGTCACCCCGTCGGCTCGACCTTTATTAATGAGACCTTGTCCCTGCCTATACCTGATAAGTTCCCCTCGGAAGGGCAGACTGGCGCTGAACTGATCCACAACCCCGCGAGAAGCGTTTCGCAGCCTATCAGCGCCGGTGCGATATGCGTTGAAAGCCGCCGCCGGAGTGCCGGTTCGTCCTACGAAAAGTTCTCCCGTGATGGAAATGTCCCGTTCATTCTCAGAAACCGATACAATCAGAAAATAATCCGCTTCCGCTTCCCGGGCCCGGCGGAAGGCTTGGGAAAAAGACGCTTGAGGCAGTTCCAATTCCATAGCGCTGATATTACGATCATGAGCTAGAATGTCTTTGATATACAAGGAAGCAGTAATTCCCGCATCGGCATGATAAAAACTTGATTGAGAAGCTAGAGAAAAAACCGCTACCTTCCAATGGCGTTTGGCAATCTCTACCGGATTTACAGCCCAGCGCCGGTACAGGGCTTCGTCCAGAAGGGCGTTATATGTTTCTACCGCATCATTCAAGGATTGATCCCCAAGCCCTAAGTCCTGCATAAACCGCAGTTCTTCCAAGTACCGGGCAGGATATCCCTGAACCCGCAGAAGTTCCGCGTATTCCCGGCGAGCCGTCGCATAAGGATTAAGCCGCAATCCCCGGCGATACTCAAAAAGAGACTGTTCTATGAGATTCCGGGCATGAAATTCTCTGCCCCGGTTGAAATGCCATGCCGCCCACCGGGAACGGCGGGGATCCTCAAGACCAGTTTCAGAGATCAGCAAGTCTTCGAGAGCCGCCCGGACAAATTCATCATTCGGATCAATAACAGCGGCGTTTGAAAGTATCGTAAGAGCATCCGCTTTCCAGCCCAGTCTGATGTAGGACATGCCTTTCAAATACCATGAATATATATCTTCCCGATTAAGCGCGATAGCATCGTCTGCAAGCCGTCCAGCTTCTTCGTACTGACCCGCCCGATACCGAAGACTTGCCAGCAGCGAAAAGGCAGGACCATATCCGGGTTTAAAAAACAACGCATCTTCAGCATAGCGAATTGCCGTATTCAGGCGGCCCGCTTTAGCGTCGAGGTATGCGGCATAGTAATACACCCGATAATCTTGAGGATGCTGGACAAGGGCCCGTTCAATATACATTCTGGCGCTGTCGGTTTCTCCAAGAGACCCTAAAACCAAAGCAAGAGAAATCAGCAGCCGCCGGTCGTCAGGATACCGCCGGACCGCTTCCTGATAACGGGTCACCGCGTTTCCCGGATGCCCCCGGGCGATGTCCAGTTCTGACGCGGCAAAAAGAGCTTCTTTGTTGTAAGGCTCTCTGGTTAAAACATCGGAAATAACCGATGAGGCTTCAGCCAGCCGTCCAAGCCCAATGAGCGCAAAGGCTTCAAGGTTAGCTAAGGCGAGATTTCCCCGAGCCAAAGATCGGGCTTTCCGAGTCCACACCAGGGCTTGGTCAAATTCACCTAAGGCGTAGTAACATTCCGCCAGCGCAGCGGTTCCTTCCGCATGAGCCGGATTGAGCCTGAGACATTCAAGGAAGGATTCTGTCGCGGAATACCAATCTTCTTCCACCATATAAATCCGCCCTTGATTGTAATAAGCTCCCGCGCCAGGAAGTCTTTGGTCTCGATTTTGAGCGTAAAGAAGCGGTTTGTTCGCAAAAAAACAAAGTCCTCCTAACAATGTAAGGACAAAAAAAGAAGCGCGTTTCATGAGTCGTTCTCCCGTGATTTAACATTGATCTTTACTGTATGGATTTTATGACCGTCCATATCTTGAATAATAAAATCATGTCCATTATATACGATTTTTTCATATTTTACTGGAATCTTTCCAAATAGATTAAATACAAATCCTCCAAGGGTGTCAAAATCCTCAACTGGAAGGGTTATGCCGATTTCCTTTGACAAATCTTCCAAGTGTACCCGAGCGTCGCAAAGATACGCTCCTTTCCCCAAAGAGAGAATGTTTTCGGTTTCATGGTCAAACTCGTCCTGAATGTCCCCAATGATTTCCTCCAGTATATCTTCCATACATACTATTCCGGAAACGCCGCCGTATTCATCGACTACCACCGCAATATGAACCTTTCGGCGCCGCAATTCTCCCAGTAGTCCATCAATACGTTTAGATTCAGGAACAAAAAAGGGCTTTCTCAGGAGTTGTTGTATGCTAAAGGTATTATGTCTTAACAGACTCGTCAGTACGTCTTTCAAATACAGAATCCCAATAACATTATCAATTGTTTCTTTATAAACAGGAAAACGGGAATGACCGCTTTCAGATATACACGTCAACAATTCCTCCTTTGTTGCGTCTGCCTGTAGAAAGACCGTATCAATTCGGGGAACCATAACCTCTTTGACGGTGGTCCCTGAAAGCCCCAGCACCCCTTGAATCATCTCCTGCTGATCCGCTTCAAGGGATCGGTAGATTTTCCGATTTATGGTTTCTCCCTGATTTCTAAAATTCTCGAAAAGCCAAGATAGAAAAGAACCTTCTTTCATAGTAAGATCCGCTCCTCGGCTAATTCCGAAACAAGTTCTTCCTGCAACAGCAGCATAGGTTCAGTATCGGCATTCGTCACATGATCCATGCCGCTCAAATGGAGGATTCCATGAATCAGGAGCCGCCGCAGTTCCTCGTCAGGAGAAACATGAAAATACCGAGCGTTTTCCCGCAAGGTCTCCAAGGATATGACAATATCCCCCGGCAGGTAACGGGTTTCTCCGCCTTCCTCAACAGTTTCTCCCAGCGGGAAAGACAACACATCAGTAGCCTCATCTTTTTGGCGGAACTGAGCGTTGAGACTGCGGATATACTCGTTTTTGCAAAACAACACCGACAGATCCCAGCGATCCTGATGCAGACGATCCAGTACGGTAAGTATAAAACGATTTGCCCGTTCAATCCAAGAGGGCAAAGGCTCCTCTTCAGCTTGTATTTCGACTCGATTCATGAGGCGTTTCCCTTTTCCGTTGGAGGCGGGTCTTTTTCTTTTGGCGGCAGTTTAGGATATTTGATTCTGGAGTGATAATACCCTGCAAGGACCTGTACAAAAGCATGTTTAATAGTCTCTAAATCTCGAAAAGTCAGTTCTGAAGCCGCAAGCTGACCATGTTCGATCTTGCTGTTGATCAATTCTTGAATAAATTGATCGATTTTAGCGGGCGTTGGATTTTCAAGGGTCCGAACCGCGGCTTCAGAGACATCCGCCAACATGACTACCCCAGATTCCCTAGATTTGGGGGGGCTTCCGGGATACGAAAAATCTTCCGCCTTCGCTTGAGGGTCCTGTTCCAGGGCTTTGTTGTAAAACCAGGTGATTATTGAATTGCCGTGATGTTCCGCCACAATATCGGTTACTTCTCTGGGAAGTCCCAGACTTCGGGCTTTTTCCACCCCGATTCTTACATGACTGCGAATAATAGCGGCTGACAGAGCCGGAGGAATATCATTGTGCTTGTTATAAGAAGTCTGATTTTCCACAAAGTAATCCGGCTGTTCCATTTTGCCTATATCGTGATAATAAGCGCCTACCCGAGCCAGCAAAGGGTTTGCCCCGATTTCCTGACACGCGGCTTCCGCAAGATTCGCCACCATAATCGAATGACTGTAGGTTCCAGAAGCCACAGTAAAAAGCCGTTTCAGCAGGGGCGTATTAAGGTCTGACAATTCAATAAGCCTGAATGCGGTAGCTGCATTCAAAACGTGTTCCAACGGCGGCAAAACCCCCAACACGAGCATCCCTGAAGCGATGCCGTTAAAAGCAGCCCAGAACAGCACCCATAGATAATCGCCCCAGCTCGCGCCGTTGATGAGCAGTATCGCAATCACCGCAATCCCATTAGCGCCGGCGCTGATTAGTCCTGCTTTGACTAAATCCATGCGCTTTTGAGCCTTTTGCAACGTATAAGACCCGACAACTCCTGAAACCAAGGCAAAAATATATGCCCAGACATCAAAAGCGTTTGAGAGAAACCCTCCCAAAGGCAGTACCATAGCCCAAACCAGCGCTAAAGGGGCGCCGATTAATATAGAAGGAAGCATTATCACTAATGCGGTAGGAAGCACGATAGAAACTGGAAAGTAGGCGGTATTGAAAGAAAGGTTTTTTGCGAGACTAGCGCCTATGATATAAATCGCGGTCAATGCAGATAATAGGTAAATTTCCGGGTCTGTAAGGGATCTGCCGATGAGTTTTATACTGCCGAGAAACACAAAGAACCCATAAATCAGCAGAAAAAGCAGAAACTGCCCAGCAATAATCCGAAAATCTTTTTTAACCGGCGTATTAAGAGCCTTGAGCTGGATCATATCTTCTGCGGTTATGATGAATCCCCGGCGGATGATCCGGGTTCCTGCTTCTATATGCTTAACCAGTGGTTCTACGAGATCACTGGTCTCTTCCAAGCGCCGCTTTGTGTCTTTGAACGAAAAGAAGGCGTTTTCCTTGATGAAAGGCTTGAGGAGATCATAGGCGATGAGCCGAAACGAAGGAGGAAATCCGTCGGCAATATACCGGTCTATAGATTCATGAAGGTTGTCGAGGGTAACGAGCCGGTTATAATTAATCCGTTCCCGTCCGGTTTGGTTTCCAGAACTGCGGAGTAATTCGACTATATCAGGATTATACGCTTCCAAACCGGTTTGAGGAACGGCAAATATCCCTTCTTCCATAAAACGATCCAACAGAGAGCTTCCTGATTTCAGTATATCTTCCCGATCAGGAGCTTTAAAAAGAATATCCAAGGTTTCACTGGAAAAATATCCCGGAAATTCCGCCAAAACTCTGAGCCTATAGGTTTCTAAAGAGACGTTATCTTCAAAATGGTCTAGGGAAAACGCTGAAAACCGGTTATAGTCCCGCAAGGCTTGACTGTTTATTTCTAGCGAATAGGTAAAAACCGCAGACACCAGCTTGTGCTGGGCTTCGAGCCGCAGTTGAGTCGCAGGTTCGTCAATATATGAAACCGCAGATTCAGCGATCACATCCCGCTCCGCGACTTTCCCGACCTCAAAATCTTGGATATCCCCTAGAGAAGTCCCGCTGGAATGCATACTGTACATAACCGTTGCAAGAGAAACCGCAAAAGCGATTCCTGTAGCTATAGCGGGACCTAATCGAATTTTAGAAAAAATAAAGATTCTGCGCTTTTGGGCTTCCCCGGTTTTTTCAGCGGCTTCTAAAGGGTCATGGTTTTCGTTCATTGTCATAAGCTTGAATTATCTTCTTAATAAGGGGATTCCGCACCACATCGCCGGTATGAAGGTATGCAAAGTAAATGCCTTCTACGTCAGAAAGTATGGAAAGCGCATGCAGCAGTCCTGACTCAACCCGTTTAGGCAGATCAATCTGGGTAGCGTCTCCGGTAATAACCGCCCTTGAACCTCCCCCAAGTCTTGTAAGAAACATCTTCATCTGTTCCTTAGTTGTATTTTGGGCTTCGTCAAGGATGATCATTGCGTCATTGAGGCTTCTTCCCCGCATATACGCTAACGGGGCGATTTCTATGGTTCGGGTTTCCTCTAAATGGCGAATCACTTCGTATGGTATCAGCGCTTCCATAGCGTCGTACAGAGGACGCAGATAGGGATGGATTTTCTGAGTCAGGTCTCCTGGCAGAAAACCCAGACTTTCCCCTGCTTCCACAACCGGACGGGTCAGTACGAGTTTCCGCATTTTTTTTGATAACACCAGACGCAGCGCTTCCGCAATAGCAAGAAAAGTCTTGCCTGTTCCCGCAGGACCCACGCAAAAGGCGATTTCCTGAGACCGCATCCCTTGTATGTAAAAGGCTTGATTCTTGCTTCGAGGATAGACTCGGTTGAATCCCTGGGGAATCTGAATCACCCCTTGCCTTATGGGATCCGGCTCTTCATATTCCTTGACTAGAACCTGGCCTTGAACAATTTTTTGAGATATACCGTTCTGGTCAGAACCAAAGGTTCCCGCCAAAGCTCGAACATACTCCGGGGAAGGACTTTCTCCCTCCCGAACCACTGCAATAAGACTGTCTATCATCAACTTGAATCGCTGGAGTCCGGTTTCATCTACCCCCTCCAGATGGATTTCATTTCCCCGAGCCGTAATACGACCTCCGATAGACCCCTCAATAACCTTGAGGTTTCCATCATTCGCGCCGCATACTCCAGACAGAATGTCCTGATTATCCAGTACGATAGTTATAACGTCCTCCAAATATGCAACATTACTTTTTGATTGTTCCAAACCATACTATCTTCAAAGTTTATAATTCTGTTACTCCTATAGTCAATAGGGTATATGTACTAATCCCTCCCCTCTAAGGCGCCTATTGTCCATAACATATCATAAAGTAATAGGAAGGTATAAGCGCATAGTTTATGACAGTTGTCATATTTATTAAATCAAAAACAAAGGCTGGAGCTTTTCATTTTATAAATTATAGATCGCAACGCATTGCGATTACGTTATGGAAAGGAGCAAAGGTCATGCAGAACAGATTATCTCTTGATGAGCTGCATCAGAACTACGTCTTAGGAGTTCTAAACAAAAAAGAGTTTGAAGGAC
>JAITHD010000122.1 GCA_031280155.1 Treponema sp.
TTGTCTTTATCAAGAACAACGATGTCCGCCCGTTTTACTTCCCGCCCAAAATGAACCGGCTCTTCCACATGGATTCTGCTCACCGGATAGTGATATTCCCGTATCAGTCTCTGTAAAAAAAGTTGGCGTATTACTTCTTCCGGGGTCAGTTTTATTTCCTTGCCGCGGATAGGGCATTGGATATACGGCGTATGCCCGCTCTTTGTCTCTTTCATTACAACAGCGGATTCGACCGCGGCTTTTTCCGCCTCGCTGAACAGCACGTCGTCATACGAGGTGTTTTTAAGAATGTCCTTTAGGGTCATATCATTCCTTATTAATACAACTGAATGTAGCATAGCCTATTAGCGCTTGTCCAGCATTCAGAAGCGGAAAGACCGAAACAACGCCCAGGGGGGTACGGCTCAAGGCTTTTCTATATTCCTCAGGGGAAGGACTTACCGTTTGACTGACCGCAGGGTTCCTGAAATGGTCAGGATCGGCTCTTCGTAGTTTACTCGAAGCGTTCCGTCCCAGTTAAACATAGCCGTCAAATCACCGTAATCGTTCTGAATAGCCCCGATTTTAGCGGAAACGCCTGGGGCGACTTCTTTGCCCCCTCCAATATGGGGATCCCAGATTTTTTTCCAGTCCGCCGAATCCGCAGCGCCGGTGGGGGCAAATTCTTTAGCAATAACTTGCGGATTATGCCCCTCAATGTACCCTATGGTCCGCATGAGAAAATTGCCCCGGGGAAAACCGAGATTACCGTTTTTATCAGTGCTGATCTTATAGGCTACGCCGCGGTGGACGTACTCAATCGTGATAACCCCGTTGGAGGCTTTGCTGACATGAAGATTGTCTTCAAGCCGGGTGTTCTCATCTGCCACAGGAAACAAAAACAACCCTCTCACGCCGCTGGGAAACGTCGCTTTACCCAGCATATCTGTCTGAATAGGACTGAACAGCGCGGTAGATTTAAACTTTGAAGCCCCGGAAATACGGTCAAACGTATCTTTTTCTACCCCTACATACCGAATCGGAGAACGAAAGGATAAATAGTTCGCCCCATCAGCATTCGCCGTATTGTACTGGTACTTGATAACCAGCTCTTGAGCTGATAGAAATTGAGTTGCTACCAATCCTATTCCGATAATAAAACTAATAAAACGCTTTTTCATACTAAAAAAAAATTCCTTTTGATATAGTTATACTTTAAAAGAACCTATGGTTCTTTCCATAAGCTGAATATTTTCATGCGTGTCTTTAGCGAGATCCAGCACTTGTTCCGCAGCGCGGTTCACTTCCCGGGCGTTATCCCCCATGCTGTCGATGCTCTGCTGAATAGACTCGACAATATCTGTAAGTTCCCCCATTTCAACCTTCACCTGATCCATCTGGGAGGTAAGCTTTATAGACGTGCCTTGTACCGCGGCAGCGCCTTGATTCATTGAGGCTAACACTCCAAGAATTTTATGGGAAGCCCCCCGCTGGACCTCCATAGCCGAATCAATCTGACCTATAAAATCCGTGGTGGTTTCGATCTGCTGTACTACCAGTTGAAACGCTTCCTTAGAATCCGCAAAGGACATTACGGTACGGTGAATAGATTCGATGATTCCAGAAAGCTCCTGTTTAATAGAAGCCGACTGATTCCGGGCGTTCTCCGCGAGAGTCCGAATCTCTTCAGCCACTACCGCAAAGCCCAGTCCCGCAGGTCCGGCGTGAGCCGCTTCAATCGCGGCGTTCATTGCCAGCAGATTGGTCTGACCCGCGATCTTTGCGATAGATTTATTCGTCTCATTGAGGCTTTCCGACTCTTTCAAAATTTGCTTGATGCTCATGTTTACCGCTTCCTGTTTTTTCCCCCCTGAATCAGCCACCAAAACTAATGCGTTAATCTGGTCTTTCACATTCTGAATAGAAGTAGTAACTAAATTAATCGTACCCATCATGTCTTCAATAGAAGCGGTAGATTGAGTAATAGCGGTATTTTGCTCCTGAATCAGGGAATTCAGCGTGACAATGCCTTCGGTTGTCTGTCCCAAAACCTCATTCGTCCGGTTTAAGGACAGCGTTTGATTTTCAGTCTGTCCTTTGATATCCAAAGACATATCCGTAATTTTTGAATTGGCTTTTGCGGATTCTTCAGAATGACTGCCTAATTCCTGTCCAATATGCTGCAAAGAAAACTGAGCTTCTTTCAGTTTAATGATAAGCGTTCTCAGACTGGCGATAAACGAATTAATATCGTTAATGATAAGCCCAATTTCATCGTTCCGTTCAATAGGAATCTGATAGGTAAAATCAGCCTCCCGAGAGGTAAGGTTGTTGACAGCCGCCGCAGTGATACGCAGCGGCTTAATAACAATGGCTCTGAACAGCAGAACAAAGATGCCGAACAGCGCCAGAACCCCGCAGATTATGATAGGAATAATAACCTGATTAATCACATTTACTCGTTCATAGACCGAAGAAATCGGCAGTCCCAGAGACAAAATACCTATTCTCGATCCAGAACTGTCTTTTAAGGGAAAATGAATAGCGTAATACTCTTCATTGCGATCTTTGTAGGAGCCGGCGTATACTTCTCCTAATCCCAACACCTTTTCAGCAATAGCGTTAATAGTCGAATCCGCGCTTGTATCAAAAGCGGAAGCCCCGGAAACCGCATCCTGTCCCTGAACCAGGTCGGTTTTTACGCTGACCGTACTGCCTCGGCGAACTGTGCCTTGATAAATATCAATATCGCACTGGGTAATCTTTTTTAAATCCCGCAAAAAATCCGGGGTTTGCAAACTATACTCAAGTATGCCGTAACCCGCCAGAACTCCCTCGCTGTACAGCGGAACTGCGCCGATTACCGCTATAACCGGACCTATCGAGAACACTCGTACAGCCTCTTGATGTTCCGCAGTATATGATACAATAGTCCGTCCGTAAATATGCCCGGCGGTTTCAGAACCGCTGCTGTACATAAGCGGATTTTCATCAGAATCCAAGAAAACAAGCCCGTCAACCTCAAGGCTGGTACGCAGCATATCAATCTGGCGCTGACGGTCTATCGTATCCGGCGCTTCAAGGATATTGGTAAGCCCAGTGAATTGAGACAGCCAACTAAGTTTTTGGCGTATAGTCTCAATCCGTTCATCAATAAAATCCTGAATAGTCTGCTCTTTGGAGCTTAAGTCATTCCTGAAAATAGTGGTGGAACTATGAATAGTCATATAATTGATAGCCCAAACAACGCCGGTTCCAAAAAGGGTGAAACATAATAAAATAGGAATCAGCAATTTTATACTAAGAGAACATATAGGCTTTACCATTTTCATTCCTCAATACCTAAGAGCATATTTTTTTCGACTCCCCCAGGATAGCCGGTTTAGGTCTCTTCAGAGACTTCAAATCTCTGGAGCGTTTTGCAGAAGATAGTCTTCCGCTTCTTTGTTCCACAGTCCTTGATGGGCGGCGCAGATTTCTCCCAGTCTTCGATAGAACGGATCGGTCTTTCCTTTTTCCGCAAAATCCTCAATCGCCGTAAGTTCTAGGTTTTTGTGGGTATAGATCAGTTTTTTACCTCCCGGAATCTTATCCAAGTCAAGGGTGGTCTGGGCTGCTGTATTCAGTCCGCCGATATGGGTGACCATGAAAATCGGGTTCAGTACGCCTTGAGCCATCATGCGGAGGGATTCGTTCATATCGTCCGTATTGCCCCCGGAAGTTCCTACAAGGTGATGCCCTTCATAGTGAACGTTATAGAAATTGAGAGACCCTGAAAAGTTCGGATCCGTAGGTCCCGCAAAGAAATTGAGACACCCGTCATGCCCCAGCAGGGCGTCTCCCAATTCTAATACAGGCTTGACCGGCGCAAACACAAAAACATCGTCATAGAGCTTGCCTTGATTCAAATATTTAAGATGAGCAACCGGATCGGCTAAAGCCTTCGTATTGACATAGATAAGCTCTACGCCGTGCTTTTTGGCTTCCTCTATGGTCACTAATCGGCTCGCCCGATTAAGCCGGCTGTCGTCTATGTCGGTAACAACCAAACGGGAGGGCTTGCGGGGATTGTGGACGGCGTAATCAATAGCCCCAAGCCCCATAGGTCCTACGCCGGCGAGAAGCGCTAAGGACCCGCCTTCCACAATCCCCATATTATGATGGTAAGAACCTTCTTTCGTATGGTACTGAGCATGAAAAGCCCCTACAATACAGGATACCGGCTCCGCAAGAGACCCAAGATAATAGTTGTCCCCGGTGTAATCCAGAAGACAGTTCATTTCCATCACTTCTGACGGAATAATAATATAGGTTGCGTCTCCGCCTATATACTCGTAGGAATATCCGGGGGCCCAGAGGGTTCCCTGTCCATGAGGGTCCGGGTAATTAAGGGCTGGCTGAATAGCGAATTTCGCGCCAACCTGAAATTTATCCGCCCAAACGGACCCGACTTTTTCAATAACCCCGCAAAATTCATGCCCAATGATCGCGGGATGCTGACTCAAATCAGAACGAACCCGTTTATGCTTTGATCCCTGCATCCCTAGTTTATGACTGGACATACAGATAGAATCCGACACGACCCGCGCCAAGATTTCATTATCCTTCACCTCTGGAAGCTCGAATTCCTCAAGCCTCAAATCCTGTACTCCATAAATACGAACCGCTTTTGTTTTCATATTGTTTCATATTATAATGAAGATTTAATTTTTTCAACCTAGAGGATCTCAAAAAAACCGTATGTTTTATATTACTTTTTTATAGACACAATAATTCTAATCTGTTATATTACTATAATATGAAAATCACTAGGAAAACCTTCGGATTGCTTTCATCAGGAACAAAGGTCCGGCTGTACACGCTTAAAGTAGGAGATTTATCTTTGTCAGTATCCTCTTTTGGGGCGGCTTTGACTTCCTTGTATGTACCCTCCCGTAAAACCAAGAAAAAAGAAGATGTTTTGTTAGGTTACGCTGCCCTAGAAGCCTATACTCATAACATCCCGTTTTTCGGCGTTACGGTAGGGCGCTTTGCCAATCGCATCGGGAACGCTCGGTTTTCTCTGCATGGCCGGGAGTATTCTCTCTACAAAAACGATGGAAATAATGCGCTTCATGGGGGACGCCGGGGTTTTGATAAACTCCTCTGGAAAAGCGACGCCTATGAAGAACGGGACGGGGTTTTTGTCAGATTTGAACTTGAAAGTCCTGACGGAGACGAAGGGTTTCCTGGGAATCTCAAAGCGGCGGTGTGTTATGGACTCAACAAATCCAATCAGGTGATCGCTAACTATGAGGCTAAGGTAGACGCGCCCTGTCCGGTTAATCTTACCAATCACGGGTATTTTAATCTTGCCGGGGAAGGAAAAGGGGGGATTCTCTCCCATGAAGTTACGATCCATGGGTCTTCTTATCTACCGGTAGATAAGAATTTGATTCCCACAGGTCAGATTCAGCCGGTTCAGCACACGCCCTTTGATTTTAGAACCCGTAAACCTATTGCCCGGGATTTTGACGCGGTAGCGGGAGGTTATGATCATTGTTTTGTAATCGACGGCGAACCGGGTAAACTGCGTCCCTGCGCCGAGGTATTTGAGGAAAGCTCCGGGAGAACTATGCGGGTATTTACGACCCAGCCGGGGGTGCAGTTTTATACCGGAAATCATATAGAAGCGGTTCAGGGAAAAGCGGGGTCTATATATCATCAGCATAGCGGGTTCTGCCTTGAAACCCAGCATTTCCCGGACGCTCCGAATCAGCCGCAGTTTCCGTCGGCGATTTTTGGACCTGATCGACCCTATCATGAAAATGCGCTGTTTGCCTTTGACTGGTAAATCACACGAAAAATATAAAAATAAGGCAAAAAACGCCGCTAATTATTATTAGCGGCTTGCAAAAAAGAAAAAAGTAAAATATCATTAGTAAAAATGATATTAAAGAATCTTGGCAAAAACGGCGATATCAAGTTGTAACGCTAAGATTTGTATAATAAAAAATACGGCTGTCAAAAACCTTGAACGTTGTTTGAGAAGGCAGCGGAGAAATCTGAACAAAGGGGGAAGCCTACTAAAAATAGACTGCGGAGGGATCGTTGATCCGAGTCTAGCCGGTGTGGAATTATACACTGTTTTAGTAGTAGATTATGGACATCCAACTTCAGGAACTCATTGATAAGATAAAAAAAGACGGGATTGAATCCGCCTCAGACGAGGCTTTGCGGGTGAAATCCCAAGCCGAGGGAGAGGCGAAGCGTATTGTTGAGGCGGCTCAACGGGAAGCGGAAGCTGTCATTGCTAAGGGAAAAGCCGATGCTGAACGGTCGGAAAAAGCTAGTATTGCGGCAGTGGAGCAGGCTTCCCGGAACTTGGTGCTTGCTTTCAAGGGAGAGATTCAGTCTTTATTGGACAAGATAATCGCCCGAGAACTTGGGGCTTCTTATAGCGAGGATACCCTTAAAACGATACTTCCCGGACTGATAAGCGCTTGGACTTCTAAAGGCAGCGACGGTTTGACGGTTCTCCTTGCGGAAGGGGAGCTGAAAAAGCTGCAAGCCTATTTTGACGAAAAACTTGCCGCTGAATTAAAGGGAGGGCTAGAACTCAAATCAGACCGGAGTTTGAGCGCTGGTTTCCGGATCGGCAATAAAGACGGTTCCGCCTATTACGACTTTTCCGCGGAAGCAGTGGCGGAATTACTCTCGGCATATCTTAATCCGCGGTTGGCTGAGATTCTCAAAACCGCGGCAAAGGGAAATTAGACGGTGAGTTATTACTATTTAGCAGCCCAGCTTCCCTATCTCATCTATGGACAAACACCGCCAATGACTTCCCAGTCCTTTAAGGCTTTGTGTGCACAGGTCTTGGGTTCAAATGAGGTAGCGCTGCTGGAATTATGTTCCTTGGATCCAGAGCCGGTCTTGGATACTAATAAGGAAGAAAAAGCCGCATACTCAGGTCCGGCTGCTTCTACGTCGTCGGATTTTATCAACGCTTGGCGGAATTGGGAGCGAACGTTACGGCTCCACCTTGCGCGGTATCGAGCGCAGCGATTAAAATGGGAAGGCGCAGCGCCGGTAGACCCGCCGGAAAATCCCATGGACGCTGCGGCGGCAGCTAGAGCGGCGGTAGTCATTGAATCCCCCTTGGAAGCGGAACTTTTTCTTGACCAAGCGCGGTGGAACGCTATTGAAGCTCTGCAAGGTTTACACTATTTTAGCGCTAATACGATTTACGCCTATCTTCTCAAGCTGTTTCTTATGGAACGGCGATCTTTATTTAAAGTCGAAGAGGGTTTTGCAGAATATAAGGGGCTTTATACCGCCATATTGGCGGCGGCCTCAACCAGTGTTGAATCGGGAGTACCGAAATGATTGGAACAAAAGGAATAGTGGTCGCCGTAAACGGCAATATGGTGAGCGTCCGCTTTGACGGAGCCGTTTCCATGAATGAGGTCGGCTATGTCAAGGTTGGAGACAAGCAGCTCAAAAGCGAGGTCATCCGAATCCGGGGCGAAATAGCCCAGCTTCAGGTGTTTGAGATTACCAGAGGAATCGCCATAGGGGATGTGGTTGAATATTCAGGGGATATGTTGGCGGTAGAAGTCGGACCTGGTCTATTAGGACAAGTCTTTGACGGACTGCAAAACCCGCTTCCCAAGTTAGCCGCCGCCGCGGGGTTTTTCTTGGAACGGGGAATATATCTGGATCCGCTTCCGACGGATACGAAATGGAACTTTACCCCAACGGCGAAGGTCGGAGATCAGGTAGAACGAGGGGATACATTGGGAACCGCTCCAGAGAGCGGCTTTACCCATCGTATTATGGTCCCTTTTGGGATGTACGGTTCTTATACAGTAGCGTCGATCAAGAGCGCCGGTAGTTATACTATACGGGAAAATATTGCCGAGCTGAAAGACGAAAAGGGAAATGTAATTCCTGTGGCTATGTCCTTCCGCTGGCCTGTAAAGCGTCCGATAGACTGCTATGAAGAACGGCTCAAACCGGAAGAATCAATGGTCACGAAAGTTCGGCTCATTGATACGTTCTTTCCTGTAGCCCGAGGCGGAACCTATTGTATTCCAGGACCCTTCGGCGCGGGTAAAACCGTATTGCAGCAGATTACCAGCCGAAACGCCGAGGTGGACATTGTAATCGTGGCGGCTTGCGGTGAGCGGGCTGGTGAGGTTGTGGAAACCCTCAAGGAATTCCCAGAACTTACAGACCCCAGAACTGGACGTTCTCTCATGGAACGAACCATTATTATTTGTAATACTTCTTCGATGCCGGTGGCGGCTCGGGAAGCGTCGGTGTACACCGCGGTAACCTTAGCTGAGTATTATCGGCAAATGGGGCTCAATGCGTTGCTCTTAGCGGACTCTACCAGCCGTTGGGCCCAGGCAATGCGTGAAATGTCAGGACGTTTGGAAGAAATTCCCGGTGAAGAGGCGTTTCCCGCTTATTTGGAATCAACTATCGCCAGCTTCTATGAACGGGCGGGGTTGGTACGGCTTCGGGATGGTTCTATCGGATCCGTTACCATCGGCGGAACGGTAAGTCCTGCGGGGGGTAACTTTGAAGAGCCGGTAACTCAGGCGACCCTCAAGGTAGTCGGCGCATTTCACGGTCTTTCCCGGGCGCGATCAGATGCCCGCAAGTATCCGGCGATCCATCCGCTTGATTCATGGTCGAAATATAAGGGGATTATTCCGATTGAAAAGGTAAAATACGCTCACAGCTTCATGTCGAGAGGCAGCGAGGTGGAGCAGATGATGAAAGTAGTCGGTGAAGAAGGCACCAGCCTTGACGATTATATCATCTATCTCAAGGGAGACTTCTTGGACGCTGTTTATTTCCAACAAGACTCTTTCAATCCTGTAGATTCTGCGGCTCTTCCTGATAGACAGAAACATATTTTTGGCTTAATCCTGAAAATATTGGCATCTAAGATGAATTTTTCCGATAAGGATGAAGCCCGAGGCTGGTTTAACCGTCTTCGGCAGCGCTTCTTGGATTACAACGGCACCGAATGGCAGAGCGATATCTTCAAAGCTACTGAGAAAGAGCTTGAAGATACGCTGGCGGAACGGGCG
Source organism: Treponema sp. (assembly GCA_031280155.1). Taxonomy (GTDB): domain Bacteria; phylum Spirochaetota; class Spirochaetia; order Treponematales; family Breznakiellaceae; genus JAITHW01. Next base: position 9,066 of record JAITHD010000122.1, read on the forward strand.
GAAGCTATAGATAAGGCGGCGGAAAAAATCTTAGCCTAGTAGGGTCTGATATATCAAAGCGGATAGACGCTTGGCAGCCTGGACAGACGGGCGTTATTTTATCACAAGGAGGTCGGACTAAAACCCGACGGCGTTTTTGCGCCATGTATGTTTATGAAAAAGGTATATAGTAAGATAGAATCTATCACCGGTAGTGTTATCACGGTCAAGGCTGAAAATATTCGGTATGGGGACTTGGCGGAAGTGGATACCGTATTCGGTACCTCCTTGGCGGAAGTAAACCGGCTTGATGGTGATTTGGTTTCTCTTCAGGTATTTGCCGGGGGACGGGGTATTTCTACTGGTGATACGGTGCGCTTTCTTGGACGTTCTATGCAGGTATCGTTTTCGGATAATCTTTTGGGGCGAGTCTTTTCCGGTTCCGGGAGTCCTCGAGATAAGGGTCCTTCCCTCCAAGAAAACATGATCCCCATCGGCGGACCTTCGGTAAATCCCGCCCAGCGCATTGTCCCCCGGAAGATGATCCGAACTGGTATTCCTATGATTGACCTGTTCAATACCTTGGTAGTTTCTCAGAAACTTCCTATTTTTTCGGTTTCAGGAGAACCCTACAATGAACTCCTTGCCCGGATTGCTATGCAGGCTGAGGTTGATATTATTGTCCTTGGCGGAATGGGTCTTAAATATGATGATTATCTGTTCTTCAAAGATACGCTTGAAGAGGGAGGCGCTCTTTCCCGAACCGTGATGTTTGTGCATACCGCATCGGATCCGACCGTAGAATGCCTGATGATTCCAGATATGTCCCTGGCAGTAGCGGAACAGTTTGCCTTGCAGAACAAAGACGTGTTGGTATTGCTTACGGATATGACCAACTTTGCGGACGCTATGAAGGAAATTTCTATTATTCAAGAACAGGTTCCTTCTAACCGGGGATATCCGGGAGACCTTTACAGTCAGCTTGCCAGTCGGTATGAAAAAGCGGTTGACTTTGAAACCGCTGGGTCTATTACGGTTTTGGGGGTTACTACGATGCCCGGCGACGATGTAACCCATCCGGTGCCGGATAATACGGGATACATCACCGAAGGTCAATACTACCTTAAAAACGGACGTATTGAACCCTTTGGGTCTCTTTCACGGCTTAAACAGATGGTAAATGGACCTAAGTCCAGTAGAAAAGATCATCGTCCTATCATGGACGGTATGATCAAGCTCTATTCCGCCTATAAAGATACCTTAGAAAAGAAGGCAATGGGTTTTGTAATGACCGAGTGGGATAGCAAGCTCCTCAAATATGGAACTCAATTTGAACAACACATGATGGATCTGTCGGTTAATATCCCCTTGGAACGGGCATTAGACTTAGGGTGGGAGATTCTTGCGGATTGTTTCAGCCCTGAAGAAACCGGTCTGCGGTCAGAACTGATCACTGAATTCTGGCCTAAAAAGGATCAGATCGCCTAAAAGAAGGATTAAACGCATGGCAAAGATCAAGCTGACTAAAAATGAGCTGAAAAAGCAGCAAGATGCCCTCAAAATGTACCAGCGGTATCTTCCTACGTTAATGCTCAAAAAGCAGCAGCTTCAAGCGGAAATCAGAACTACCGAACTCCGAATCAAGGAATTGATGGATGAAAAAACGCAGATTGATGAATCCTTTAAGCCATGGATTGGGGTTTTCGGTGAAAAAGGTATCTTTACCCCTGATATCTTGCAGATAAGCAGTATTAAAACCGCTGAAGGAAATATAGCGGGCGTACCGATACCTCTTTTTGAGGGCGCGGAATTTCATATTGAGCCTTATAACTTAGCCCGTACTCCGCTCTGGCTTGATATGGCGGTAGAAAAGATGAAACGGGTGTTTCTTCTGGATTTAGAAGCCCGGATTCTGGAAGAACAGCGCAAACGGCTGGCTCAGGAGTTGCAGGTAACAACCCAGCGGGTCAATCTTTTTGAAAAGATCAAGATTCCGGAGACTAAGAGCAATATTAAAAAAATCCGGGTCTATCTTGGGGATCAGCAAACCGCCGCGGTGGTACGAGGAAAGATCTCCAAACGGGGAATGGAGAGGGCTGCTGAATGATTGTACCAATGAAGAAAGTATCCGTTATTGTTACGGATAAAAGCAGGGAAGTTTCTCTTGAAAAACTGCGGGAACTTGGGGTGGTTCATCTGGAAAAACGAGATGTTTCTTCAGAGGGATTATCCAAGTTACTGGAGCGCAAAGCTAAGATTGAAGCGGTTCAGGGTTTGCTCCGGTCATATCAGACTGATGGCTCTTCCAATTCTCAGACTAGTCTTGCCAAACCTGATCAGGATTTGGTAGCCCAGGCATTAGCATTGGCTGATGAACGGAAAAATCTACAAGAACAGTCGGTTGCGTATGCTAAAGAGCGAAGTCGTATTGAAAAATGGGGAGATTTTAAGCCAGCGGCGCTGAAAGAGTTGTCCGCTCAAGGGGTTTCGCTGATCCTCTATAATCTTCCTGTGAAATCTTATGAGTCCCTGGGAAGGGATCAGCAGTTTATCGTTCTTTCCAAAGACAAATCAACGGTCTACGGCGTGGCGGTAGGTAAAGAGATTGCCGGTGAAATACCGTTTCCACTGCCTGAATATTCCATGTCGGAATTGGATACATTGAGCGCTGCCGCTCAGTCAAGACTATCAGAAATTGAAAAGCAGCTTATAGCTTTAGCCGCCAAAAGAGAAAGTCTCGATGCGGAACTTAGGGCTTTACTACAGGATATCGAATTTGAAACCGCGAAAGTCGGTATGGAAATATTGCCGGAAGCGCCTATGGAATTTGCGGTTGCCTGGTTAGTCGGCTATGTGCCTCAAGAGGATACAGGAGCGCTGAAACGGGCTGCTGCGGAAAACGGCTGGGCTTTGCTGGTGGACGATCCCGGTGAACAGGATAATCCGCCGACGCTGGTCAAAAACAACGCCTTCATACGCCTGATTCAACCGTTGTTCAGTATGCTGGGAACTGTGCCGGGGTATCGAGAATATGATATCAGTCTGTCTTACCTGTTGTTTTTCAGTTTTTTCTTTGCCATGATATTTGGCGACGCTGGATATGGAGCGATTCTGTTTATCGGCGCTCTAATATTTGGAATAAAATTGAAGAAAACCACTGGAACCATACCGGACGGAATTCTTCTGTTAGGTTTGTTGTCGCTTACCACTATTGCCTGGGGTGTATTGACCGGTTCGTTTTTTGCGGTAAAGGCTGATCATCCATTTTTCAAGCCGAAAATACCGTTTTTAGAGGAAGAACAAAATATCAAATGGATATGTTTCATCGTCGGTACTGGTCAGCTTGTATTGGCCCACTTGAAAAATATCAAAAGAGCCTTCCCTTCGCTGATATTTTTAGCGCAAGTAGGATGGCTTGCTATGGTGGTGGGTCTCTACTTCTTAGTGCTTAACTTGGTCTTATCTACCACGGAATTTCCGGTACCGTCTTTTGCGATTTACCTTATTGGCGGAGGTCTGGGTACATTCTTTATCTTTGCTGAACAGAACGGCGGCAATTTCTTCAAAAATGTAATTAAGGGGTTCAGCAATTTTCTGCCGACCTTCCTTAGCGCCGTATCCAGTTTTTCGGATATCATCAGTTATATCCGTCTTTTTGCGGTAGGTCTTGCCGGAGCCGCTATAGCCAGCAGCTTCAATGACATGGCTGCGGGAGCTTTATCGTCAGGTCCTGTAGGAGTTGTCGGCGGGATAGTGATCCTAGTATTAGGTCATGGTCTCAACCTGACTATGAACGCCCTCTCGGTGGTGGTCCACGGAGTACGGCTTAACTTACTGGAATATGCCGGACATCTTGGGATGGAATGGTCCGGTTATGCATATTCACCCTTTGCGCTTAAATCAAAAAA
>JAITHD010000201.1 GCA_031280155.1 Treponema sp.
GCATTGACGGACAGATAGCCTTGGGGGACTATGACAAAAAGATGCAAGAGGATTTTAAGAAAATCAAAGCCTTAGGGTATGATATGCCTAATCTGGGAGAATTCTGGAATTCCCTGTGGATTAGAGCGGGTGTTGGCGCTGATTTCGCGCTTGGGGACAATCTTTTTATCCGAGGCGAAGCGCTGTACGGTATAAAGCTCAACAGTTCTTATGATACCGACATGGCGGATTATTGGATCGAAGACATTCGGGGGATTACCAGCGGCGTTAATGTGCGCCTTGGAGTCGGATACAAAATTAAAACTTTCAATAAAACGTAAAAATGTAAACTCCCGCCGTAATACCAATACAAGGGGAATCGGTCTCCCCTTGTATCAAACCTCTATTTCGTCGATAATAATAAATGTATGAATGGAAAATCCTTTTGTTTTAAGTTCTTTTACCAAAAGATATTACTGACAGGAATCCTGATACTGGGATGCCTATTGCCGATAGAGGGGCTGGATTTGCCCACGAAAAGCATAGAGGATGATTCTTCTCTAAGACTGACCCTGCGGTCATCATGGTTTACGGAAGCGCCGGATAGGGTTTTAAATATGAAGCCCTTTATGCACACCCTGCCCGGAGGAGGACAGATACAGGTTCGGGCGGAGCCTGCAAAGGATGAGTTCATGGTCGTTCTTGCACGGGAACGGAACGGTTCTTATCCGGGGTGGGCCCAAGGGTCCTGGATATTGACTCGCCGCCGAGACAACGGCAACGCCAGCCGGATTCGGGTCTTTCTTAGAAGCGATCCGTATACCTATATCCAGTTTCGTCCAGTTGCGTCGGATCGTTGTATGATGGATATAGTGTTATATGACGCTTATGTGGTGCGTTCTCTGCCGGTTCCGTATTCTATAGATCTGCTTTTTGTGATACCTCTGGAAGAAGCCCTGACCACAATAGGAAGCAAGTTTCCCCGGGCTTATTTTGATCCGGATCCTGGAATGTATCGGGACCTGCGTACTTTTATAAGTCTAGTCCGAAAGCGGCTGCCGGAGCTGGCGTTTCAGGATGACGGCGCCATTGACGAACAGGGACAGTATGTATATATCAATACGCTGAAAACTCAGGAAGGATCCCTTGGGCTTAATTGTTCTGGTTTTGCCAAATGGGTAGTCGATGGATTGCTCCGTCCTTTTACTGGAGAGCGGCTTTCAATACCTCCTTTAAAACAAGCCTTCGGCAGCAGGGGATCGTCTTTTACGGAAATCTATGAGCCTCTGCGGGACCCTTTTTTTGGACTTGACTGGACTCGCAATCTTGCGTCAACCGCCAGAAAATACCTCTTGACCGCCCCATTTGGAGACCTTGCGGAAATAGAAGTGCAGAAACGCCCCTTTTCTTGGATAATCCTGCGTACTAAAGAGGGAACTTCGATCCGTTCTTATCCAGAGTTTCTCTTAAATGCGGGATTCGGTTTTGAAGGAATCCAGCCTTTGTTGTACACCTTAGCCATAGAGGAACCGGGGAATATATATCTTGCGTCGATAAATAATGAAGTTGGTCCAAGCCCTCGGATGCGTCAGCATTTTCATGTAGCCGTGTTGGTTCCCTATTTCAATGAGCATGGTACATTTCAAATTGCGGTTTTTGAAAGCGCGGCGGAAACTTCTTTCAATAATTTTAAGAACAGATATCCCGGTCATTTTGTGAATCTAGTACGAATTTCAGTGGATCCGCTGTTTGATCCCTAATATTTACGCTTTGACCGCATAAACCTCAAAGGTGTCTCCTAGACCAAACCATCGGCTTATCCCTAGACAAAAACGGTATAGAAATCCTTGTTTTCGAGTCATCATTGTTCCTACAAGAGGAAACCGTTCAGGATGATGACCGGAAATAACGATTTTCTTGAGCGTAAATCCGTATTTTTTAAGGACAGCCCCAGTATACCGAGGTTCCCAAATAGTCCAGTGATCCGGCGGGCTTTTTTCAAGAAAACCCTTGAGGGAAGTCCGTCGGGAAACTCCGGAAAATGAGGGCGTTGAGAACGCCAAAACCCCGCCGCTCTTGAGGAGCCGATGGATTTCCTGCAATACCAGCCCGGGATTTTCAAAATGTTCTATTACATACCAAAGGGAAATAGCGTCAAAAGATTCGGCGCTCAAAACATCCGGCAGAGGCGTATCCGGGAAAAAGCCCCGAAATCCGGGAATCTGTAAAACTTCCCGCACATACCTGACCGCATCTTCCGCAGGATCAATGCCGGTTGGAGAAAAGCCTTCTTCCTTAGCCGCCGCAAGGAATGGTCCATAAGCGCAGCCTATATCAAGAAGCTGCGGAACAACTCCGGTTTGCCGAGATTGAAGTATACCCTTAATATGGGCAAGCCGGGTTTTTCCGTTTCGTATCAGGTTAGGGAAGTCTTCTAAATAGGTTTTTCCATATTGCTTTTTATAAAGATCAAAAAAATAATCCCGTTCATATTCAATAGGCGGCGGACTGGGACGGAGCATATACGCCATGCCGCAGTCCGGACATCGACGGTAGGTCCGCTCTGGAAATCGGGCAAGAACCGGATGTTTGCAACGATCTTGGGAACCGCAAGCCGGACATACCGGCGGAACATAGGGGATATAGGCTCCCAAAAGTTCTCCTAAACTTTGCCGCTTTTCAGTGAGACCATACTGATTACTAAGACGTTCCCCTAAGACCCGCAAATTTTTCAAAAAATCATTATTATAAACTAATTCCTTTAATTTTTCCGCGCTCTTGGGTCCGATTCCTGCGGATATAAAGCCGGCGTTGATTGCAAGTTTTTCATGGTATTCTCCCGGAGATACGAGTAACACCGGTACGCGGGCGTAGATACACTCAAACGCGGTAAGCCCAAAATGGGTTATCACCAGATCGTATTCTGCAAGATGTTCCCTAAGTTCTGGAAGAACTCCTAATACCCGCAGTCCCTCAAGCCCTGACATACTGGGATCAAGCTGATTCAGCCCGCCGAAAAGCGTCGTGATTTCGGCGTTTCCCGAGGAAACCAGAGCGCGGCAGACAGGAATGGTTAAACCCGCTGGGTCTTCAGCGCCAAAACTTACGAGGATTTTTAAAGGTCTGTCGGTCTGCTCAGAAAAAAAAGAAGTCCGGCGGTTTTGAGGCAGCGGTAATGGAAGCAGACTTGGAGCAAGGATGTTTGGAACAGAGAAGTCAGGCAGCAACGGAAGCAGATCAATAAGAAAATCAAAATTATCCCTAAGCATGCCCCCTTCATCAACGCCTATAAGAGGAGCTAAAGCCGCCCATCCCTCAAATTCGTCTGGAGGAGTTTGGAAACAGTCAAGGACTATGAAATCCCAAGAGCGGGATTTCAGCATATTTTCATCAGAAATAAGCCATGAAGCATCAAAATTATTTGTATGTAAGAGAAAAGCCTGTTGGGTCTGTGCAAAAAGATAGGCTTCCCGATTCTGAGAACGGAGAGAACGAACCAGTGCTGAAGAACGAACCAGATGCCCGCCGCCCCGTCCTTTTTCAAGCGCCGGAACTACCAGTATAGAACCTGAATGCATCAACGCCCCTCGATAAACCGTTGGTTATACGCTTTGATGATAGTCTCTCCCCAATACCTGCGGGGAATCTCAATCTGGGCAAGGTCTTCATACAATAAGGTCCCCTGCTCATAATCCTCGATGGTATCCACCGTTACCCGCAGAGACGGGTTTTGCCATACAAGCGGCGCTAAGGGACGATGGAGCAAGAACTTTTCAGGATGGGTATATAAATAAGGACATACATGTTCCCGCTCAGGCTGAAGGGACGCTTCCCGTTCCGCTCGCAGAAGGGCTTCGGCCGCAACCGATTCAACTCCTGCGCCGTGGGGCAAACCGCTGTAACCAGCGTAATCCGCATTGCAGCTAAGGGCTTCTTGGTTCAGCGCTTCCGCAGCATCTACAAATACAAAAGGATTATCCCCGGTTGCTCTGATAACCCGATCTATATTGAAACGGCGTATTACCATACCATAACGGCTCAGTACGTCTTCTTTGGATCCCCCAACTACCTGAAAACCGATGTTTTCCGCTAATACCGTGAAAGCCTCTACGCAGTCTTTCGGACAGGCAAGGATATGCAGATCACAGGATACTTGTTTGAGGGCTTCCATCACCCGGAAGATCAGAGGGGATTCGCCTAAAGGCAGAAGAGATTTTCCAGGGAGACGGCTTGAATCCAGCCGCGCTTGAAGCACCACCGCAACCGTCATGTAGGCTCTCCGGGATGTTCAAGACTTGTGGTTTCTTCATCCTGATCCGTATGTTCGGTCTCACTGGATGGAGATTCGTCATGATGAATCTCATTAGTTTGTTCAATCTGGGGTTCTTTCGTTTCTCCTGTTTCAAGTTCCAGATTTTCGATTTTTGGAGGATCAAGGTCCCACAATTCGATTATAGCCCGTACATCGGTACGAAAACGGTAACGGTTGGTCTGAATCCAGCGGCGTCCTTTGGAAAAATCATCCCACGCGGCAAACAGGCTCTTTCCAGTCCGCCAGAAATACCCCGGAAAACGCCGGAGCGGAAGATACGCATAATCTCCCTGAAAAATCGGCGCCAGATTCTTGAGATAAAACCGCTGATAACTCTCATCTACGGTACTATCCTCTAAGGGAGGATCCCCATCATAAGAAAGTTTTACCATCTGGGTAGCGCTGATTTGCTCTCCCCAAAGATACGCCCGAAACCCAAAATCCATAAGCTGCCAATAGGTGTTTTTTAGAGTGCCGTCAAAACCTCCAAGTTTTATAAACCTGATTCGGTCATATATACCGACTCCGTCAAAGGGGTAGAGACTAGGTTGAGCTTCTCGATCAGGGAAAAAAGGAATGCTTTTTACAGAACTACGGAATTCCGCAGGCACTAAAATAGTAGGCAAAGTTTCAAAATGAGCGTTTTGAATCAGCGGCACAGTACAAAGCCGTCTATACATACTCGGCTGTCCCTCGCCGCGGCGGGATTCATTTTGTCCAAGCAGGAGCCGTTCAGCCATCCGTACCGCGCCGCCGCTATGGAGTATTTGCAGATCATTCCAAAGCACAAAAAAAAGAGGACTCGATAGTTCCGATGCGGCAAGATTGATCTGTTCCCCAAGATTTACCGGTTCCTTGAGCAAAATAAACCGGACTTGCGGAAACCGTCCTGACAGTTCCTCCACATCGTACCGTTCTTTGGGACCTTCCATACTAATGATATAATCAAATCCTATTTTCTCCAGTTCCTGAAATAAGGTCCGTCTGGGATAACGTCCGCCTCTGCCCAGCACCACTGCTGAAAGTCCGGTGGAACCTCCGCGCTCAGTGCCGCCGACTGCGGTATACGAAGGCATAGTATCGTTAAAAATTATAGGTATAGTATTCATCGCATCCCGCGCAAATTCCCGTATATTCCGCTTTACATTGTTCCCGGTAAAATTTCTCGCCTCTAGCCCAGATAGTCTCTAAGGAGTCAGAAAAAATATTTCCCAATATCCGCCCCTCAGCGGCGCCGGCAAGAACAGCGAGATCTTCCCGGCACAGCGGAACCCTTCCGTCTATGAGAATCGGCATATCCCGCATAAGATGCCAGCAAGGACAGCGTTTTATCGGGGACAAGTCCGCAGCCCGCAGTTCAGGAAGGGAACCGCAAAAATAATCATATTTTTGAATAATAATTTGAGACCCCGCGTCTTTCCAAGATCGGTAAAACTCCTCGATATCATCTTCCGCCCCTTTGACCCGAACCGCCTGCATATAAGCGTCCTTGGGAAAAAGACGCAGCAAGGTTTTTGCGGTTTCCATAGCTTCTGGATATCCTGAACCCCGGATTTCTCGATACCGCTGAGGATCATGAGCGTCTAATGAAAGGATCCACGAAAGAGGAGGCTGCTGATTTTTTCGCACCTGCCCCTGCCGGGCTTCCTCAGCCAAGGCTTCAAGTTCGCCGGTTTTCCAGCCGATTCCAGAAGTTTCAATGATAAGAGACAGATTAGGACGGGACAGTACGCTCCGAATAAGATGCATCTTTTCAGGGTGCAGGCTCAATTCCCCCCAAAGGGACAAATCGATTATGCCGTCTTCAGAAAAGGCGCATATAGCATCCAGTAATTCGACAAACGCAACAGGGTCCAGAAAATCCTTTCGTTCATGCAGGGGAATATTAGCGGCATTGAACCGAGGATAGGGACAGAGACTACAGGTCTGAGGACAAGCGGCGGATACCTGAATGGGATAAAAATTAGGGAGAGTCCGCAGGAGTTCAGGTTTTTCCCGGATGAAGCGTTCCGCATCCTGAGGTCCGGAAAAGCCAGCCTCAGCAAAACGGGAAAGGAGGAGAAGATTACGCTTAGAATCTGCGGTCAAACTCAGACGGTGGCGCCTAAGATCTACCGGAGAAATTACGGTTTCAATGTCAAAGGCGTTGATATCCTTCTGGATAACTGAAAAAAGCGCGTCCCGTTCTACAGGTCCGTCATTATCGCCGAGTATCTTTGAAAGAATAGCCGCTACTCCGGGAGCAAGAAGCTCTGGAGAGAGACCGTAGGGCAAACCATCGGAATATGAATATTCCGCAACATATCTAAGGTGCCGTTCCGCAATAGTTTTGGTCAGTTCCGGATCCAAGAACGGACAGTCGGCCCACGCAAAATAGGTAAGATCAAAGCCTTGAGATAGACGAGCCAGCGTATCAAGGAGGCTTTTCTTAGTCCACTGAGGAGATTTTATGACTTCATACGATGCTTCCAGATATTCCGGTTTATACGCAGGATCATCCCGTATCAAAAGAACGGTTTTGTGCGTATCGGGAAAGTCCGCCGCCTGTGCCAGCGCCAGAGATAAGGCGTTTTTTCCAGAAAAAATAGGTTCATAGGCTGCCTCTTGAAGGCTGCCCCCATATAATACGGATAAAGCATTCATACGTTACCAATATCGGCATTTTTAGACCGACCAATAGGGGTTCTTCTCGCAACAACATCCTTGACTACCCTGGCTGCTTTATTGTATACTAAAAATATTGAATAGATCTACCCACCCAGCGTGGGAACGTAACGTCTATGGATATGGAGGCTCTGGCTCTTGGTAATGGGAGTGAAACCACTGTAGAAAAACCCCGCTTAGAAAAAAAGAAAAAAGCGGGAAGGAAGTAGAAATCTTGGGGAGCAAGCCGGACAGCCGGAACAAGCCCCAAGCCCCTGCTTTTAAGCATCGGGTAGCTGATATGTTTAATAGAGGTATGGATATATACTATCTGGTACTGGTGGTTCCAGCCATAGGACTTTCACTTTTTGCTCAGATACTGGTTAAGTCTAGGTTTGCAAAATATTCACAGATTAAAAGTTCCCGAAATATAAGCGGTCGGGAGACGGCGGCGCTGTTAATGCGGGCTCATCATATTCAGCAAGTGACGATTCAGCAGGTTAGGGGTTCCCTTACAGACCACTATGATCCCGGTGCAAAGGCGTTGCGTCTTTCAGACCCGGTTTATGGAGAGACTTCCATTGCGGCTATCGGGGTTGCAGCCCATGAAACAGGGCACGCGATTCAGCACGCGGTTTCTTACAGTCCTCTAGGCTTGAGAAGCGCCCTTGTTCCGGTAGCGAATATCGGCTCTGCGGTAGGTCCCTGGCTGGCTATGGGAGGTTTCTTTTTTGCGATTCCGCTGCTGATCAATCTGGGGATTATTTTGTTCGGCGGTTCGGTATTGTTTTACTTAATAACCCTGCCGGTAGAATTTGACGCTTCCGCTAGAGCTATCAAAATCCTGCGAACCAATCGTGTGCTTACCGAATCAGAATTGGAAGGGGTAAAAAAGGTACTCACCGCCGCGGCATTAACTTATGTAGCTTCGGCGCTTACCGCGCTGATGAGCTTTGTCCGGCTTATTTTGATCGCCCGAGACCGGGAACAATAGTCAAAGCAGCAATTCCTGACCGTCATACCCAGGCTGCATGATTCCGGCAATATTCCGCGCTTTCTGAAAGCTGCGGCAGAAGGCTTCAATTTCTTGATGTGAATGATCATGGCAGATATGGGTCAGGTATATATGGGGAGCCCCAATCCGCAGTCCTGCGGCAAGGGCTTGTGCAAAACTAAAATGGGTTTCATGGGGGCTGTTCCGAAGTCCGCCAATAACAGCGGCCTCAGGTTTTGATATGAGCCGGAAAGAATCTTCCGGAATATTGCTGGTATCTGTGAGGTAAACAGCGGTTTTTCCCGGATCTTCTCCTATACTCCAGCCTAAAATATCGAGAACCCCATGTTTTACCGGTATAGGCGTAAAGGTGAGCCTGCCGATCCGTATTGGTTCTGAGGCGATAATAGGGGTAATTCGAGGTTTGCCCCCTCCTTTTTGGGTATCTTTAAACACATACGAGAATCGCTCCCGTAATTCATCCAGGGTATACTGGTTGGCGTAAACCGGCATGGGCTTGTCATAACAGAAAGGACGCAGATCGTCCAGTCCATGAACATGATCCGCGTGAGCGTGGGTCAGAAACACCCCGTCTAACTTAGTAATATTCGCCCGAAGACCCTGAAGCCGAAACTCTGGACCAGTATCAATCACTGCCCGCTCTCCGGCTTGCCCTTCTATATAGAGGGACGAACGCAGCCGCCGGTCCCGGGGATCCGGAGAACAGCATACCCCGCATCGGCAGTTCAGTACTGGAATACCATGAGAAGTCCCAGAACCTAGAATCGTGAGCTTCATAATTAGAGTATATACTGAATTAAAACTGAATAAAATGCCGATACTAAAGATAGTTTTATTTCAAATTAAGTATGTATTCTATATACTTTGTTTAAAGTAAGCATTGTAGATAATTCAGTATGATAAGTTTTGACGTTTCCAAAGAATGGGTGATTCGTATTCCAGTAGATATGCCGGCAGTTAAGAAAGCGGCGGAAGACTTATCCCATTATATCGGGCTGCTTCAGGAGCAAGCCGGACTTGCTCAAAAACCGCCTTCCATCAAGGATACCTCTGAAAAGTTTCCTGATACCGGAGGGACGATGATATTTCTGCATATTCAGCAGGAGAGCCGAGAAAAAAACGGGTTTTCTTGGCGTATTGGAAAAGAAGGGATCGAGATAAAAGGGGAATCTGATCGGGGACTTTGTAACGGAGTGTTTGATTTTCTTGGGGCTGTAGGTTTTATTTGGTCCGAACCGGACAAAGAAATTTTGCCTTCCCTCGATAAAACTAAGCCTCAAGAATATAGCCTCAAAGAAAGTTATGCGTATCATCTTTCCAATCCTGATACTATTCGGCGCCGCTTATTATTCAGTAGAGAAGAACCCCCTAAAAAATGGAAATCCCTGATTCTTTGGGCGGTACGAAACCAAATTGATACGCTGGTATTTTCTATACAGAGTACGATTTTGGATAATCGGGGGGATTCAAAAGGAAAAAACTTTTTTGCAAAATCTTTTCAAAAGGCTTTCAGCAAATTGCAGTATTCTCCTGAAACCTTACTGGATCTTGCGGAAAGCTACGCCATGACCATTGAACTAGGAGGCTGGGATCTTTCGCTTTTTGTGCCTCGGCGGTATTTTGTTTTTAATCGGGAAATGTTCCGCATGGACGACGGCAAACGGGATAAAGAGTACAATTTTTGTCCTACCTCGCCGGATACTATCAGACTGCTCAAAAGCGAAGCCGCAAAAGTCTTTCGTTCCCATCCGGAAATTCTGGTCTATCACCTGTGGCCCGATTTGGGACATGAAAAAGCATGGTGTTCCTGTCCTACCTGCCGAGCGTTTACTGTAGAAGAACAAAACCGTATTGCGGTTAATGCGGCGGCAGATACGTTAGCGGAAATCAATCCCCATGGGCGAATCTCATATTATGAAAATCCTCCCCGTAAAGGAGATATTGAACTGCGTCCTAATCTGTTCAGAGTAAACTGCCTGCCAGGAGAACCAGGCGCTGAAGCTGGAGGGTGGTTTATCACTACTGGGTGAAAATAACAGAAAGTCAGTTGCCCCAAGCCTAAAGGCAGGGGTTTTACAGCAAACCCGATAACATACTCAATTAAACCAGCCCCTAGGGGAATTGAACCCCTCTTTTAAGATTGAGAATCTCATGTCCTAACCGATAGACGAAGGGGCCCCTTCTATATTTTATGTTCCCCAGGGAGGATTTGAACCCCCACGAGCAGATCCAGAGTCTGCCGTGCTACCATTACACAACCGGGGAATAATTATTTATTTAAAAAGATAATGAAAGCAATAAATAAAGTCAAGTAAAAAAAATAAATTTAACTTTTCTCACTTCTGCAAGAATCGTTCATAATACCGCACCTTCCACAACGTAAGCCCTTGAGGAGGCGCGGTGGGACCTGCGAGCCTGCGATCCCCAGAGCTGAGGATATACTTAAACTCAATCGGCGGAAGCGCTTTTTCCTCGTAATAAAGCAGGGTTCCTACTATAGACCGAACCATTTTCCATAAAAAGGCGTTGGCGGTGATTTCAAAGACAAGCGTATCCCCTTGCATAAAAAAAGAAGCTCCAAAGAAGCACCTGCTTCTGGACTTGCTAGGATCTCCCGGAACCGCAAATACAGAACAATCCAATTCCCCCCGCAGCAGCCGCGCATAAGCGTTCAGCAAATCCAACCGGGGACGGCGCCATATCTGAAGTCCATACCGTAATTCTTGGGGGAGTCCCCGCCGACCGCAGATAAGGCAATAACGATAGGTTCGGGACTTGGCATCGAATCGGGCGTGAAAATCATACCTGCTCTCTTGTGCGTGGAGAATCCGCAGGTCCTGAGGGAGCAGACCATTCAAGGCGGGTACAAACCGTTCAGCCTGAATGTTCTGTATATCTGTATAAAAATGAGCGGTCTGCCCAGCCGCATGAACTCCCGCGTCAGTCCGGCCTGAACCGGCGGTGCTTACCGAATGTTTGTGCAGTTTTTCTAGGGCGGTTTCTAAGGTTCCCTGAACTGTGCGGTTCCTATTCTGCCGCTGCCAGCCTGAAAAATCAGTGCCGTCATAAGCTATCAGCAGCCTGATATTCCGTAGAAACCTCGTATCTGAAATCTCAGTCATCAGACTCGTTCAGTTCTTTGTTGATTTGATCATAAATATTCCGGGCGTGTTCCAATAACGGACCGGGTTTGGTTTTTGAAGATTTCCCCAATCCAAACATCTTCGCCAGGGTCCGTTTAGCATTCCCAAGGTACTCTATTCGGTAGTCGATATTCTCAGTGGGACCATATCTAAAACTTAACAATCCTGAAAGATAGAGTACCCCCTCATAGCCGTAATTTTTATCTGTATCAGGCCCAAGATTCTTGGCTTCCGCAATACTTTCCGCGCCCATCTGTTCCCGATTTAGAGCCTCAGTATAAAAAAACTGAGCTTTTTTTTTGAACAGCTTTGCAAGCCAATCATAATGTTCTCCGGGATTTTTCTTATCCAATTCGTCAAAAAGCCAGCCTGCTCGAAGCGCCGCAATCCCCTGTTTGATAGTAGGAGCGCTGCCGCTGGGAAAATAATCATAACAAAGCATCACGAGGTACTGAGATGCAGTACCAGTAATCAAATTCCGATTGCCGTAAAAATCAAGTTCCGAAAAAATCTGAGAAATATCCTCAAGTCGTTTATCCTGATCCCGCCCAGCCTGTTCTTTAACCGCCGCCGGCAATAGGGAAAAATCCTTTTCCATTGAAGCATACAAACACCCAGGACATACAGTAGCTTGGTATACTAAGGGATATACAGCCCCATATCGTGCGGAAGGCTCATAAAGCCGGTGAAGTTCATCAGTAATAGGACCTGCAATCAACCGTCCTCCTCCAGAAAGGAGTTCTTCGCGTTGAAACGTGGTGCTGCAAACAGGACAGATAATTTCGTCCTTTGATAAATACGATACTTTTAACTCTTCAGCCATGTCTGTATCCTAATGGGTATCCTCAAAATATGCAAGTCAACTTCCTATATACAGTTATCCACTGCTTTCAAGCACTACCATAGCAATCGCATTATCCCGCTCATGGGTTAGAGAAATATGCACCTTGTCGGCGCCGCTCTGATTCAGCGCTTGAAGAGCGGTACCGAAAAGCGCTATTTCAGGCTTGCCGTTGTGACGATTTACTACCATGATATCCTTGAGAACAATCCCTGAAAGCCCTCTCCCTAGAGCTTTGCCAAAGGCTTCCTTAGCCGCAAACCGAGCGGCTAAGGATAAATCTACCCCGCCGCCTTTGGATAACGCGGCGGATAATTCGTCAGGGTGAAAATAGCGATCTAACAAACCCGGAATAGTTCGCCACCGTTCCAGTCGATGTACATGAACTACATCTACGCCGATACCGATAATCATACCCTGCTACCGTTGCCCTTGAGCATTGATTTGCAGGGTAACTTTTTCAGGTTCCTGCCGCAACAGGGTAAAACCAGAAGGAATCCGTACAGATACAGGCAGGGTATAGCTTCCGGGTTGCGTGATGCCCGAACAGTCTACGGTTAAAAGTATATGTTCCGGCATAGTATTCATCTCAATATCCTGCTGATTTCCTCCAAGCCGTACCATTCCGGTCTTAATTTCCAAATCCGCCCTGAATCTTTCTTCCAATCTTTCTGGTTTAATAGGGAGTCCGCTAAAATTCCCCAGCCCCATAATCGGCTTGACGGTCCCCTGAAATTCGGTCATAGTCGTTCCCCGAATCGTTATGACCAAAGGATTCTGGTTCAGGATAGGTATCATAATCGAAAAATTCTCGGTTCGACCGTCAAGCTCAATCTCGTCAGTAGCAAGTTCAGTAATACTGGTCATCAGGTCAGATGGACCATCGAGCGTCACTTGCGACGGATTCAGGGTATAATTAATTAATTCATAGCCGTCTTTTACATAACCATGAATATTTGCTTTCAAAGGAACATATTTGCTTACCTTATTGTCTAAAGCCAAGGATATTTCTATGGGATTCACCTTGATTTCCAATGGTTCAATACTCAAGGCGGTTCCTTTCTTACGGAACCGAACCGGCGCTCGATAGGTTCCCCTGCCTTTGCCGGTGAGATCGATATAGGGTTCAATATCCTCTTCTACTAGAGAACGGATATGCGCCGCATTTCCCCGGACGCTAACCACAATCATCTGGGTATAAGCGCTGGCAGGAACAATATTCGGCTCTGTCTCAAGCTGAAGGGGAACTGAAAAAACCCGTTCCTGCAAGGTAATCACTCGATGAAACATAAACAAGATAAGGGCCACCGCAATGGACAACACCTTAGCGGGCCAATTTTCTGAGATTTTGGCAAGCAGCTTTCTAGCGTCCATGAAGGATCACATCCTTTCCGGTATCTTCCGGCAACACCTCTACAGAAGATTCCATTTCATTGGCGGATTCTGATTCGCCGCTTCGTACTCCATGTTCCAGAAGTTCCCGAAGTTTTTGGGTGGCTTCATTTGTAGAAAGATCGTAATACAATTTACCGTCAAAAGCAATGGATATAGCGCCGGTTTCCTCAGAAACTACCAGAACCACTGCGTCTGACTGCTCGGTCATACCCAAAGAAGCCCGATGCCGGGTACCGAAACTTTTCTTAATATCCTGCTGTTCTGAAAGAGGAAGGAAACAGCCTGCCGCGGCGATCCGCCCATGCTGAATCACCATAGCCCCGTCGTGAAGAGGTCCGTCAAATTCAAAAACCGCTACAATGAGACTGGAAGATATCTCTGCGTTGAGTTTCGTTCCAGTTTCGATGATGTGTCTGAGATTAACTTTCCGAGGAAATACAACCAGCACTCCCCGGCGTTCCTGAGATAAAATCTCAGCCGCGGTAACAACAGCTTCAAGCTGACCCAGCCTTGGTTTATCGTTAGGTCGAAATAATTCACTTTGCCCAAGTCTAAGAATAATTTTCCGCAGTTCAGGCTGAAAAATAATCGCTACCGCCGGAATAAGCCCAGGAGCCAACTTGTTCAGGATCCACTCCAGGGTGGTCAGTTTGAACAAAACCGCAACCCCATACACCAATGCCAGAAAACCAGCGCCCTGGAGCATCTGCATTGCTTGAGTTTTTACCAAAAATTCATACGTTTTATAGAGTAAAAACGCCAAGATCGCCACATCGAAAATCGGACGAATTATATCATAAAATGCGCCTAACCATTGATGCCATTCCACTTATTACCCTCTTATTCCTTTTCTATTTTTTATCTCTATATTATAGAAGATAACTTAGATAATAGGGTTATGCAAGAGAGCGAAAAGTCAAGTCTGAAGCGTAAAGCGAGGTAACAATAACCATTGACATTCATTTCTATCTTAATCTATACTAAAACAGTCAAATAGACGCTCCCGCGTCGCGGCATGAGGGAAGCAGCGTTTATCCGGTTTGCCGTAAAACCTTATAGAAAAACCTTTAGGCATTGGATATAAGGCGCACCGAAAAGGTTTTGTACCACCATGCTTGACCTCCTGTCTATCTTGTTGTATACTAAAAAAGTCAAATAGACCTGCCCACGCGGCGTGGGAACGAACGTCTATGAATATGGAGGCTCCGGCTCTTGGCAACAAGGGTGAAACCGCTGTAGAAATACCCGCTTAGAAAAAAGAAAAAAGAAAAGCGGGAAGGAAGTAGAAATTTTAGGGAGCAAGCCGGACAGCCGACCCAAGCCCCAAGCCCTAGAAAAAACCTTTAGGCGGGGGCAGCTGACGGAGGGTCTATAAGAAAAGGAGCAGCCGAATGAAACTAATCTTTCTGGGTCCCCCCGGAGCAGGCAAAGGGACCTTAGCCGTCAAAGCGGTAGACCTCGTTAAGGTTCCGCATATCAGTACAGGCGTGATTTTCCGGTCTGCCATAGCCGCTCAAAGTCCTCTTGGTCTCAAGGTTAAGGCTATTATTGACGGCGGAAGACTGGTAGATGACGAGACCACTATCGAACTGGTCAAAGAACGGCTTGTTCAGACAGACGCTCAAAAAGGCTATATTCTGGATGGGTTTCCCCGAACGATAGGGCAGGCTGAAGCCCTGGCGGGTTTTTCTGCGGTAGATAAGGTAGCCAACTTTGATATTCCTGATTCAGGGGTATTAGAACGGCTTTCAGGACGGCAAGTCTGTCGAAAATGCGGCGCCAATTATCATATTGTCTTCAATAAGCCTGTAAAAGAAGGGGTCTGTAACAGTTGCGGCGGAGAGGTTTATGTTCGGGAAGACGATAGGGAAGAAGCGATTCGGAAACGTCTTGAAGTCTATCGAGAACAGACAGCGCCGCTTATCGAGTTTTACCGAAAAAAAGGGCTTTTAATTGACGTTGATGCCCGCCCTGGGGTAGAGGAGGTAGTGAATAATTTTAAAAAAGCCCTTGGTTTATAAGCGG
>JAITHD010000258.1 GCA_031280155.1 Treponema sp.
ATTCGCCCGCCAGCCTGTACCGATATTGGAAGTAACCGCTTCCATGTAGGTCCGCATCGCTCTGGCGGTCTCAGCCCGGATTACCCGTCGGGATACAGGCTGACTATAGGGCTGTTCGGTTTTGCCGTCACTGGAACGAATTCGGGACACGATCCGAGGAGGCACTAAGATTCCATCATTTGCTATTATCGTGGCGGCTTGCAGCATCTGCATGGCGGAAACCGATATTTCCTGCCCCATAGCGATAGTCGGCTTAGACCGATCAGACCATCGATCTACAGGACGGAAAAAACCGATAGTCTCGCCAGGATTGCCTGTGCCGACCCGAGAACCAAATCCAAACTGTTTCATTCCATTATAAAAAGCGTCAGCCCGCAGCCGATCCGCCGCATAGGCCGCTCCCGCATTGCAGGAATACACAATAATTTCTCGGGGACCTACTTTTCCATGACTAGCAAGGCAGTTAATGGTGATCCGTTCCCCAAGATTGGTAATCCGCTCATAATGACCGTTACAGGTAAACGTACTAGTTCCGGTAATAGCCCCTATATCAAGGAGCGTCGCAAGAGAAAAAATCTTGAATACCGAACCTGGTTCATAACTCCAGATAGCCGGTCGATTCATCCGGGCAATTTCAGTAGAAGCCTGAAGATTGTTAGGATCATAGCTGGGAAGTGAAGCGGAACCAAGAATCTCTCCGGTCCGGGGATCCATAGCCATAAGCATCACAGCCTCAGCTTTATTTTCGATTAAGGTTTGTTCCGCAATGCCTTCGAGAATGTACTGCACATTTGCGTCAATCGTAAGAACCACTTGATTTCCATTTCGGGTTGCATTAGGAGCAAGTTCAGATTCAAAGGCATACTCAACGCCTTCAAGTCCAATCCCTTCAGACCCTACAAAACCGATGATCTGACTTGCAAGCCGGCTTTCAGGATAAATTCGTCCTACAATAGGTTCAATATTGACGCCTCTGAGGGATTTTTTTAGATTCGGCTCGATTTTTTGTATTATCGACTGATCAACCTGTTTTTTCAAATAGATGAAATCACTTGGAGAAGAACTAATCCGCCGCTGAATTTCCCCGGAGGTAATTTCGAGGATAGGCGCCAATTCCTGACTCAAGACTTGGAGATCGCTTATTTCAGGACGCCATACGCTGATATTAGCCAGCCGCGTCTGCATAGCAAGAATACGTCCATTCCGGTCTAGGATAGTCCCTCGTTCTGTAAAGGCTCGGGCGGGAATAACCGTCTCAGGGGTATCGACGTTCAGCATAAGCGCGCCGTACCGTATCAGGATGACCATGCTTATAAAAGCGAAAATAAACGCAATCATTCTAAACCGTTTGTAAAGCATAGGCTGCTCCGGCTCCTGCCGGCGCTGTTGATAAGAGAAAGATTCTTGTTTTTCCCGATCTCTTCCATTAAGATTTTGTTTGGTATAGATCATCTAAATTCCTATTCCTAACACTTTTCCAATGATATTACTGAGCGGAATCGGTCCATAAGAACGAGAATCATAAGACTGTAGGCTGTTATCCCCTAGAGCCATGAACGTATGTGCTTCAATAACTTCAGCGCAGCGTTTTACCGCGATTTCTCCTTCAAGAGTATAAAAAATTACCACATCCCCTTGTTTAGGCAGAGACCACCGCAGTAAATACGTTTCAGCCCAGGGAAGGCGTAATCCATAAGCAATTTTATCGACTACTATGACAGTCCCTGGTTGAATAGTCGGCGACATAGAACTCCCCTCAGCAATCATAAAGTCGAATAAGAAAAGTTTCATAAAGACAGCGATGCAGAAAGCCCCTAAAATTGCCCATTCTGGTTTTAAAGCCTCATTGTTTTCTATACTATGATCCATAATCAAGGTAAGTATAATCATTCTCTTTAATTATGTCGATAAAGGAGTATGGTAAATGAATTAATCATGCAACAACAGGTTAATCAACGTGTTCCCCCATCGTCTACGGTACAGACTAAGCCCCAGAAATCAGGAGCTTATACCGCGCCGGGGTATGGATTATCTCAAGGACAGGGACATACCAATAATCTTATGACTCAGATTAAGCAGCAGCCCGCTTCGGTTCAACGGTATTATAAAAAGAAGGAAGAACCGGAACCCCCTGCAATTCATCTACCTAAAATTACGTCCCCGGCTATTGACAGCCCGATTAAAGCTCCTCCTAAACGGGAAATTCCTCCCCAACAAACCGCGGTTCCCCCCCGGAAATCTTTTGGTTTTACGCGGTTTACCGTTATTGTGTTAGGGGGAATTACTATTTTTGCGGTTATCGCCTTGAATTGGTCTCAAAATCTTTTGAAGGCTTTCAAAATAAGCATCCTCTCTGGAGGAGTCTATTCCTTAGACCCCGGTGTAGATAAGGGACTCCAAGAAAATTTAGCTCATTATGCGGGATTAACCGCAGCGGCGCCGGAACTGGATGTGGAAGATATACCCCTTAATATGGTGGAAACCTTTGCTTGGGAATTCTATACCGTACAGAAAGGGGATTCGTTATCAAAAATCGCGGCGAGATTTTCTGTTTCTATGGATGCTATTGTAGGTTCTAACAATATTTCCAGCGCAAAATTATTGCAAGTTGGACAGGAACTGCGGATACCCAACATGAACGGTATTCCTTATACTGTAAGAGCCGGAGACAGTCTCTCTAAAATCGCTAAGACCATGGGGGTTCCGCTGGAAGCGATCTTGGATGCGAATGATATACAAAGTGAAAATATCCAGCCTAAAACAGTGCTTTTTATTCCTGGTGCTAAAATGCGCAGCGAAGACCTCAAGCTGGTTCTAGGAGAACTTTTTATCTATCCCATCCGGGGGCGGCTTACCTCTCCCTTTGGGTGGCGCAACGATCCTATCAGCGGGGTCCGGCGGTATCATGGGGCAATCGATTTGGCGGCAAGTACTGGAACCCCAGTTAAGGCGGCTATGGACGGACGGATTTCAACAGTAGGACTTAATTCAGTTTATGGAAAATATATCATTATTACCCATAATGACGGATATCAAACCATGTACGCTCATCTAAACGCAACGTCAGTTACTCAGGGAAGTTATGTTTCTCAGGGAGCAAAGATCGGTGAAGTAGGCAGCACCGGCTACAGTACAGGTCCCCATCTTCATTTTGCGCTCTATAAAAATGGACGGGCGGTTAATCCTCTTGATTTCCTTAAGTCTTAAAATTATACTAAATAAAAGATTTATGTGAACGCTGGTTCGGAGGAGTTATGAGAAAGTTGGTGTTAATACTCATCGCGTTTATCGCGGTGGTAACATTTATTAGGGCTTTTGATAATGGAAAGATAGAAAGTTCTAATAGCGCAGATAATACTATAACCGGCTATGAAAATATTGATGAAAAGCAGTGATTTTTAGGAGGAAATAGTAAATAGCGCTTGCGGACTCTCTGAAAAATATAGTATATTTATGCTATGATTTTTGATAAAGAATCCGTAATACTTTCCGATAATGTATCTTTTGAAACTGTTCTGGATAGAACCTGTGAACGGTTATGGGGGAAGAAAATTCAATATTCCATCCGTCGAATCCGGGAAATGGAAGCCACCCTACAGGAAATTGAACAGGAACTAGATACATTGCTATGCCAAAAATCTACGATTGACCCTTCCCGGACCCAAGTCCAGGAAGGGGACGATTCTGATAAAAAAAACGTTTTATCTTAGTTTGGTATATAGGAAGACTTATTAGTTGGTATTGTTTTTTAGAGAACGGAAAAACAGCCGTATCCCATCCCAGAGCCGCTTGAAAAAGCCTCCCCGCTCCGCTTCAGCAGTGGTCAGGAGGGGGAATCGCCGTAATTCTCCTATATCGTCCCAGAGGATCAGTTCTCCTACCAGACTATTTGCGGGAAGCGGGGCGATAACGGGATCCGCAAGTTCAGTTTCCCAGCGAAGATTGTTGCCCCGCTCGGCGGCAACCGTAAATTCCATTGTTTCATGAGTAGTAATATCAACGCTGTCCTCTTTTCCCTTCCAAATCCGCAACGGCGGCAAAGGTTCCATGACGGGACGCAAGGTTTTGAAGTGTTCAAAGCCCCAGGCAAGCAATTTTCTGCCGTCGTCGTCTCTGGAGCGAGTCGTAGTCCCTCCTAAGATGATCCCAATAAAACGAGTCTGATCCCGCTCGGCCGTAAGGGCGATGTTATACCCGGATTCGGGAATGAATCCTGTTTTAAGCCCGTCAACGCCTTCAAAACTTCCCAGCAAGGTATTGCCGTTACGTTTGGTAAGCGTATTAGGTCTTAACCGATACGCTGGAGGCAGGTTTTCCGGCTTTGGGTAGGTGAAGTCCCGAATCGAATGATATTCTCCTAGTGTTTCTGAGTGCAGTTTGAGGTATTCTCGGCAAAAATACGCAAATTCTTTGGCGGTAGTCAGATTATGTTCAGACCAGCCCGAAGGGTCTACAAATAGGGTATTTGAAAGTCCAAACCCTTGAGCTTCTAGGTTCATCTGTTCTACAAAAGCCTCTATAGTCGGAGCAAACCTAAGACCTACCGCCATAGCAGCGTCATTTCCCGAGGGAATCGCAAGTCCCAATATCAGTTCCCTCAGCGTTACGATATGCCCCGCAGCCAAGGACATGAGGCTTGATCCTGGAAGCTGGTTTGCCGCCCAGCTCTGCCGGGGAAGGTCTACTATCTCATCCAAAGACGCTTTACCTGCGGCGACTTCCGTCAAGGCTATGTGGATGGTCATCAGCTTTGTCAAAGATGCCGGCGGAATAACAGCGTCGCCGTTTTTCTCAAAAAGTACCGTACCAGTAGTCGCATCCATAAGTACCCCGGCTTCGGAATTAATTACCAGTTCAGAAACGTTTTCCTGAGCGGCGGCGGAACAAAGCGGTAGACTCACTAATATTATAGAAAAAAGATACGTTTTCATACTACGTTAAGAATATTTTCACAGCTCAGGTTCTCATATTCTTTTAAAATTCCGCCTGTCCTACTGTGCGAGGATAGGGAATCACGTCCCGGATGTTCGTCATACCCGTAACATACTGGAGGAGCCGCTCAAATCCCATGCCGAACCCTGAGTGAGGAACCGTACCGTACCGTCTGAGGTCTAAATACCAAGCATAGTCTTCGAGTTTCATGTCTAATTCGAGGAGCCGTTTTTCTAGGACTCCTACGTTTTCTTCCCGCTGAGACCCGCCGATGATTTCTCCCAGTCGGGGAACCAGCACGTCCATAGCCCTAACGGTTTTCTCGTCTTGATTCAGCTTCATGTAAAAGGCTTTTATTTCTTTGGGGTAATCCGTCACGATTACCGGACCTCCGGCAATCTTTTCGGTAAGAAATCTTTCGTGTTCGCTTTGGAGATCGCACCCCCAAAAAGGCTTAAACTCAAAGGCGGAAGCGTTTTTTTCAAGCGCTTTAATCGCGTCAGTATAGCTGATATGGGTGAAACAGGCGTCAAGTACCGATTGCAGTGTTGAGATAATCCCCTTTTCTATATGAGCGTCAAAGAACGCAATATCCTCTGCACAGTCCTTTAGCACGAGAGCAAACAGAAATTTGAGAAATTCTTCAGCCAGCCCCATATTGTCTTCCAGCGCCGCAAAAGCAATTTCAGGCTCAATCATCCAGAATTCCGCAAGATGCCGAGTAGTGTTCGAATTCTCTGCCCGAAACGTGGGACCAAAAGTATAGACCCGAGACAACGCGGCGGCATAGGTCTCAGCCTCAAGCTGTCCCGAAACCGTAAGGCAACTCCGTTTGCCAAAGAAATCCTTATGATAGTCCGGAGCTTTTCCTGATTTGGCAAGTCCTTCCAAATCTAACGTCGTTACTTGGAACATAGCGCCGGCTCCTTCCGCGTCATTGGCGGTGATAATAGGAGTATGCACATACTGAAAGCCCCGATCTTGGAAAAACTGATGAATCCCAAAAGCGAGACGGTTCCGTATCCGAGCGACAGCGCCAAACGTATTGGTTCTTGCCCTAAGATGGGCAATTTCTCGAAGGAATTCCAAGGAATGGCGTTTTTTTTGCAGAGGATAGGTTTCTGCCGGAGCTTCCCCGATAAGTTCAAGTCCTGATGCCGCGATTTCCACTGCCTGACCCGAAGCCGGAGACGGCACCAGCCGCCCCTTGACGGCTACCGAACATCCTGTTGACAAGGCTGATAAATTCGCCTCTATCGAAGGATTAAACCTAAGGTTATCGACGCTTCCCCGGTCGAAGGTACACTGGATACCGTTAAAGGACGAACCGTCGTTCACTTCCACAAAGATCAGGTTTTTAAGTTCCCGTTTTGTCCTGACCCAGCCCTTGACAATAAGGTCTTGGGATTCCGCAGGAAGGTTTAAAATTTCTTTGATGAGCGGAGTTAGCATGATTTTATAATACCTTATGAAAACCAGTATGACAATAGGTAAAAAACAACAAAAAAAAACCGATATTAACAAATAACAAGCTGTTGCAATACGGATCTCCATTAATTATCCCTTCCTTTAGAAATCCTCTAAAGCAAAGCTGAAAGAGGGTTGCTAGATAAAGAAAAAACGTGGCGGTTTTTAAAAAAATAAAAAAGAGTATTCATTAAAGAGAGGTTTTCCATACATCCTTTCAAGGATTAAAAAAAAATTATTGACAGGGCGGGAGTCCTCTATTACTATCAAATTTGGCTAGGGTTGTTACCGGCGGCGGCTGGGCATTACCTA
>JAITHD010000058.1 GCA_031280155.1 Treponema sp.
ATAAAAAACAAAAATCGATCAGAGGGTTCTATAATTTCTTTAAAATTATTCAGAGAAGGGGATATAAAAAACTTGATATCTTTCCTATTTAATCCGATTTTCTTTAATATAATTTAGGAGGTTCTATGAGTACACAACCGGGGAATCCCCCTGGGCTGCAAGAAAAAAAGACATTCCAGTTATTCGGGATGGATTGGCATTATTTTGTTATTTTCGGCGTTATTATAGGCGCGGCGATATTTCTTGGAAAATTACCAAAGGGCATGATCGGAGCCTTTCCCCTGATGATCCTTCTCGGCACTGTTTTGGGTAAACTTGGGGATAATACGCCTCTTGTCAAAACCTTTCTTGGAGGCGGAGCTATTTTCGTTATTTTCGGTTCCGCCGCACTGGTAACTTTCAAAGTTCTGCCTGAGTCAACTATCACGGTTATGCAGAATTTTATGATCGGCGAAGGGTTTCTTGATTTTTACATTGCTGCCTTGGTTACTGGTTCTATCATGGGGATGAACCGCAAACTATTGATTCGAGCGGCAATCCGGTATTTTCCGGCTATAGTCGGGGGCATTGTAACGGCGGTTATGCTTGCGGGTTTGGTTGGGGCGGTCACAGGGTACGGCTTTACTGAAGCGGTTCTTTTTGTGGCTGTCCCGATCATGGGCGGCGGTATGGGCGCAGGGGCGGTTCCTCTGGCTAAAATCTTCGGCGAAGGCATGGGACGAGACGCTGCCGATATGCTTTCTATGATGATTCCCGCAGTCGCTTTGGGCAACGCGCTTGCTATTGTGGTGGCGGGCTTGCTCAATAGATTAGGAAAAACCATTAAAGGTTTGAGCGGAAACGGAGAGCTTATGGTCTCCAGCGGCGCCGCGGCGGCGGCGGAACTGGAACTCGATCCGGGGTATAAGAAAGCCCGAGATACGATTAATCTTACCCAGATGGGAAGCGGTCTTTTTATCGCTACCACATTTTTTATCTTAGGCGCGGTGATTAACAAGTTTGTTCCCGCTATTCATGGGTACGCTTGGATGATTTTATCCGTTGCGCTGGTTAAAGGACTGGGACTTTTGCCCCAAAAGTTTGAAATTTGCTGTTACCAGTGGTTTCAGTTTGTGATGAGCAATTTAACCGGCGTACTGCTGGTTGGAATCGGCGTGGCTTACACCAACCTAGAACAAATTGCCGCGGCCTTTTCTCCTCAATATATTGCGCTGGTTACGGTAACAGTTCTCGGCGCGGTTCTTGGTTCAGGCTTTGTAGGAAGATTAGTAGGCTTCTATCCGATTGAAGCGTCTGTCACCGCGGGGCTTTGTATGGCGAATATGGGCGGTACCGGAGATGTAGCGGTATTGTCTGCGTGTCAGCGTATGGAACTGATGCCTTTTGCACAGATTTCCTCCCGTCTTGGCGGGGCGTTTATGCTGATATTATCAAGCGTGATACTGCAAATTTTATTTTAGCAGGAACAGTAAAGGAGTTAAACTATGGATTACGCACAAGAATCTCTCAAAAAACATCTTGAATGGCGGGGAAAACTTGATATAATCCCCAAGATGAAGGTTTCTTCAAAAGAGGATTTATCTCTTGCCTATACCCCCGGGGTCGCGGAGCCGTGTCTTGAAATTCAGCGGCATCCTGAAAAAAGCTATGAGCTTACAGGACGGTGGAATACGGTGGCTGTGGTAACTGACGGAACCGCCGTATTAGGCTTAGGGGATATTGGACCTGAAGCGGGAATGCCTGTTATGGAGGGAAAATGCGTGCTTTTTAAGGCTTTCGGCGGGGTAGATGCGATACC
The DNA here is from genome assembly GCA_031280155.1 of Treponema sp. Taxonomy (GTDB): domain Bacteria; phylum Spirochaetota; class Spirochaetia; order Treponematales; family Breznakiellaceae; genus JAITHW01. Next base: position 1,799 of record JAITHD010000058.1, read on the forward strand.
TCTCTGTATTCGTTCAAAAAAAGTGGAAGATATTGTCAACACCGTGACCCTTTTGGCGGGCAGTTTCGGCGGGGTCAATCTGGAGGATATTTCCGCCCCTCGGTGCTTTGAAATCGAACGGCAGTTAAAACAGCGCTGCGATATTCCGGTTTTTCACGATGATCAGCATGGAACCGCGGTGGTGGTTCTTGCGGCGCTTATCAACGCCCTTAAAGTTACTGGAAAAAAGATAGACCAGATCAGCGTTGTAACCTGCGGCGCCGGAGCCGCGGGAGTGGCTATCATTAAGCTGCTGATTGCTATGGGATTATCTGACGTGGTAATGTGCGACCGTAAAGGCGCAATCTATCAGGGAAGAGAGGATCTCAATCCTGAAAAATCCGAGATGGCGGCTATCTCAAACAAACAGCTCAAAAAAGGAGCCATCGAAGAGGTTATTAAAGGCGCTGATGTGTTTATCGGCGTATCCGCCCCGGGGATGGTAACAAAAGACATGGTTCGTTCTATGGGAAAAGACCCGATTCTGTTTCCAATGGCGAATCCCACGCCGGAAATAATGCCTGACGAAGCTCAGGCTGCCGGCGCCGCGGTAGTCGGCACCGGGCGCAGTGATTTCGCAAACCAAATCAACAATGTTTTGGCTTTTCCGGGGATTTTCCGGGGCGCTCTGGACGTGAGAGCCAAAGACATCAACGACGAGATGAAAATCGCCGCGTCTCATGCCCTTGCGGGGCTTATCAGCGACAAGGAGCTTAAAAGGGATTATATTATTCCCGCAGCCTTTGATCCCCGGGTCAAAGACGCGGTTGCCAAGGCGGTAAGCGAAGCAGCCCGCAAAACCGGAGTCGCCAGAATATAACCTTCATAGAGAAAAGTCCGGTGAAAAATCGGACCTCTAGGATATACGCCCTTGCTTGTTATTGTATTTCATGTATTAATAGGTATATATGAATACAGACTGCCATCCGTTTTCTTCTTTCGGTTTATCCGATGCGGTACTCGGCGCTTTAACTCGAAAAGGATTTACCGCGCCTAGTTCTATTCAGACAATCGCCCTGCCTCGGCTTCTTGCGGAGGAAGGGCATCTTATTGTGAAGGCTAGAACCGGTACAGGAAAAACCGCCGCCTTTGGGATACCCCTGGTGGAGCGGCTCACCCAAGGAGGACATGCGCCTCGGGCGCTTATCCTTACCCCTACGCGAGAATTAGCGTTGCAGATTTCCCGGGAAATCGCTTCTTTGACTACCGGATATTTTCCCCGGATTACCGCTGTTTATGGAGGCGCTTCAATTAGGAATCAGATCCTTGATCTCAAACGGGGGACTGAAATTGTGGTCGGAACTCCCGGACGGGTCATGGACCTTATGGAACGGAAAATGTTAGACCTTTCCGTAGTGGACTGGTTTATTTTAGACGAAGCTGACGAAATGCTGGATATGGGTTTTTTTGAGGATGTAGAGACTATTCTCAAGGCGGTTAATAGTGAACGTCGGGTGGCGCTCTTTTCCGCTACTATGCCTGAAGCTATTCTCAAAATTGTTCATACCTATATTGGAGATGTGGAAATACTGGAGGATACCGCGACAGAGGATGAAAAACCTGCGGTAGATCAGTTTTATCTGGTGGTCAAAAAAGAAGACCGCTTAGAAGCGGCGCGGCGGATCATTGACGGAGCGGAAGATTTTTATGGTCTGATCTTTTGCGCGACTAAAGCCGGCGCTGACGAACTTGCCCGGCGGCTGGTAGAAGGAGGGTATCCTGCTGAGGCGATCCACGGAGACCTCTCTCAGGAAGCTCGGGAGCGGACCCTCAGACGTTTTCGTTCCCGGCATACGACTATATTGGTAGCTACCGATGTGGCCGCTCGGGGACTTGATATTGAACGGCTTACGCATGTAATAAATTGGGATTTGCCGAATGATCGGGAAACCTATATTCACCGTATTGGACGTACCGGCAGGGCTGGACGGCGGGGAAAAGCCGTCAGTCTCGCGCTTCCTGCGGAACGCGGCAGAATCAGCCAGCTTTCCCGCAGTATGGAACGCGTTTTGGGCAGCAGGATTCAGTGGATGAAAGTCCCTCAGATAAAATCCGTGATGAAAGCCATAAAACGGAGAATCATTCTTTCAGTTACTGCGGTGCTTCCTGATATTAGGGATGATTCAAATGAAACCGAGTATACGCCATTACCCCAAGAAACCGTTCAAGCCGATTTAGTACCGCCTCTGCTGTCCCAGGTAAGCAAGGAACTGATCGAAACTTTGGGAAGCGAACGGGCGGTTGAAGCCCTCATTACGCTCATGTATGGGGATATTCTGGATCCTTCCCGATACGGCTCAATCACCGAATTTCAGGAAACCGCCTCCAGAGACGAAGGACACAGCCGTTCTGGTAACAAACGGTTTGGTTCTCGTCATGGTTTTGAAGCGCCGGATCACCGGAAAGATTACCGAGGGCGTCGGCGAGTTTTTAGTCAGGAAGATGGCTGCACCCGAGTATATGTAGGACTTGGTCGTCAGCATGGGGCTTCAGTCAGGGATGTGGTAAAACTCCTCACGCAGGCAGGGGGCGTACCGGGACGGCTGGTAGACGGGGTTGAAATGAAAGACTATTGTACTTTTGCTACGCTTCCTGAAGAAGCAGCCCGCCGGGCGTGTACATTTTCTCGAAAAAGCACAGATAATCCTATTATCAAACCCGCTTCGTCCCCAAAAGAATAAAAAACCGAGATGTTCTGGTCTGATAGAATTACCGGGAACTCAGGCTGTTTGTCATATTTCAGCAAGCAAAGCGCCTCGCCGATGTTATAGGCGGGGCGTTCAATTCTCGTTTGTTTTAGGAAAGAAGAAGCAGAGAGGGCGAAAAGAATTACTATAAACAATACGAATAACTATAGAAATGCTGGGTCCCAAAATTGCCTTACTATCAGGAATAGAGGAGCGGCTTGAATATTACCGGCTTCCTTGCTTTGTATAAACTTTTCCTAATTGTTCTGATAATTCATTGACAAAAAACAATTAAACCTTTAATATTATAGTAACTGAAAGGAGTCTTCATGAAAACAATGTTTTTTGTCCTTATTTTTACTATCTTAAATGGAGCATCCTCATACGGTCGTGGACTTTCGGAAAAAATTTAGTTAATGTACAAGAAGTTGCATGAGAACCCAGCACCAGTATCGATGTTTTATATCACTGGAAAAAAATCAGCGTACATCAAAGCAATACTGATAGGTTTATCGTAAAAGAATATATGACCCAAGATGATCCTGATTATAGTACATTAAGTTAAGTATATGAA
>JAITHD010000074.1 GCA_031280155.1 Treponema sp.
GGGTCCATACACCGCCGCAGCGGTTCTATCCGGGAGGAAATGGAAAAGCTCTGCCGGATTTCCGAAGAGGTAACGAAACGGGCCCAGGAAGTGAAGCTGGCAAGCGGAAGCATCGCGTCTTTTCTTGAACAAGCCCGGGATTTCACCTTATAGCGGATCCGCAGGCGGTTTTTTTAAAGTAACCGGACAGCTTTAAAAGCTGATAGACAAATATACTATTGTGTTGTCGCTGCCCCATGCCTAAAGGAATACGTTTCGGCGTTTTTACCGCTTCAGCCGCAATACATTTTCTCTATTCGTCTATTCTTTTTATCGTAATATTGCCAAAAATCGCGGTTCCTAGTATATACAATTCCGGTAATTCTTCTTTTTTGTTTATTTCATTGGACCCAAAGATCCCCGAAAATATTGGTACAGCTTTATTTATTATTTTTATGTTTTTTGACACTACTATTTCAGTTAATCCAAATATAGAATGTACCTGTATTACTGTTTTTCCTTTGGGTAAATTATCCACGATTATCCTGTTTGTTCCAAACAAACTGAGATATTTTCCGCCATTCCCCTGTATGGATTTTACATTTGTTGTCCTCCATGAAAATATCGACGCCTGTTTGTTGTTTAGGTTATACCAAGGGTTTATTAACCCATTGTTTTGAACCGTCCCGGTTTCAGTGTTTTCGGCGCTGTTTTCCTGTATGATTTTTTCAATAACGCTTATTTCCTTTTTTGTTTCTATTATGTTTATGTATTTCAATATCCGTTCATATTCTTCTATAGTAATTATATTCTGAGCATACTGTTCAGACAATTTTTGAGTCAAATGTTCTTTTGCTTCATTTATCATAACCATATAACCTCTAGCATTGGATAATTATAATTAATTTTAGATTATTTTGTCAATCCCTTCTCGATCTTATATAGCTGCTATAACGATATCGTATACTATCTTTATAAAAAGCAGGGTTAAGACCGTAAGAATAGCATAACGAATTATCGTAGTTCCCTGACGAATTACTAAACCTGAACCAATATAAGCGCCGAAAATACTGAACAATCCCGCGCAGAGTCCTAAAGGCAGGAGAACCCGTCCATTATAGAAAAAGAGGACTAATGCGGATAGGTTGGACCCTAGATTCACGAGTTTTGCGTTTCCTGAAGCGGTCCGAGGATCGAGCTTGGAGATTCCGCTATAGAGGAGAACCAAGAAGGTCCCGGCGCCTGGTCCAAAAAAGCCGTCGTATCCGCCGACAATAACAGATATAATAAGGGTATAGACGATTGTTTTTAAACGGGAAAGCGGCGCTGAAAGAGGAACAAAACCCTTCTTTTTAAAAACAAAAAACGCGGTTATCGGAAGTATACCAAGGAGAATCCATTGTAAACAGCGTGAGTCTACCAGCAGCGTGAGAGAAGCCCCAAGGGCTGAACCCCCAAGAGCGCCGCATATAGAGGGAATACAGATCGGCATATCCACATAGCCGTTTCGATAATATCGGCAGGAAGCGACTAGGGTCCCGGTAATAGACGAAAGTTTGTTCGTTCCCAAGGCGAAATGAATCGGTATTCCCGCAAAAAGATACGCCGGTAATCCAATAAGTCCGCCGCCCCCGGCAATAGAATCAAGCAAGCCCGCAAGAAAAACTAGAGGACATACAATCAAAAACATAGAAAGCTCTAATTCCATACTAAACAACCCTTGCTTTTGAGTGCGCTTGCTATGTTATATTATGGAAGCGCCCAATAGAAGCGTATATACGGACTGCGGATTTTCCGCATTAACCAGGGCGTTTCGCAGCTCCTGATTTTTCAGGCGGGCGCTGAAAAAAGAGAGGGTTTGCAGATAATACGCATGTTGATTATAGGCGGCGGCAATCATAAAAAGCAGTCTCACCGGCTCGTCGTCGAGAACCTGAAAGTCAATGATATCTTTCTTGCTGATCCCCACAGCGACTACCAAGTCTGTTACTGACGAAAGCCGAACATGAGGAATCGCAATGCCTCTGCCTATGGCGGTACTCATCAGTTCTTCCCGTTTGAGAATTTCCGCGAACAGTTCGTTTCGGTTTTTTACCTGCGGCGCTTTAGCAAGATTATCCGCCAGGGCTAAGAGGGCGTCCCGTTTAGTTGAATACTCAAGAAACAGGATCCGATCTGGAGAAATCAGCGCGTCGATTTGTACCGCCCCGTTCTGGGAAGCCAAAGTATTTATCGAAAGCCTATCGTTAACCCATTTTTCTATTTCTGATTTTTTGAACCGCCATACCGTACCTATCTTTCCCGCGGGAATCTCGCCTTTCTGAGACCAATCATATACGGTACGCTCAGAAACCCGCAAATATTTCGCTACCTCTTCTATGGTTAGAATGTCGTCTTCAATCATTGCCGCTCCTTATTAATGCTGATATAGTATAGATCAAATATAGCATTAAACCGTAGAATATGGCAATAGGAGCAAGGATATGACAATAGCAGCAGATTTTTTTCATATTAAACAAGTCTAGTGAAGGAAACCGGTATATATTCCGATAATATAAAACAGGATATATTAAAGAACAGTGAAATATAGGTATAAGCTATGAAATGGCGCCTTCTATGTATGGTATTACTTATTAATCAGTCTATTTTCTCTCAAACCACTGCCAATTCTGAGATATTGATCCCTAATGCGCGGCAAAGCTATTATATAGGTCGGGATTGGGAAGCAAAAAATCATATAGAAGAGGCTACGCGCTATTATGACGAAGCGATACGGCTCTGTCTGGACGAAATCGCTCGGAATAGGTCCAACGAACCCTCTTATGTGATCCTTACCTGGACGCTTCAGCGCCAACGCCGATACGCCGAAGTGATTAGTTGGGGGGAACAGGGACTCGGGATCAGCCCCCATAATTATCCCCTTCTTGAAATCATGGGAGAAGCCTATTTTTACCTTGACGACTATGATCATTCGCTTGATTGTATGGAACGCTATAGCAATATCGTGCCTCAAGGAGAGCGGCTTTCAACGGCATATTTTTTTATTGGTGAAATATACAGATTAAGGAAAAAATACTTTCATGCGGATATCGCTTACACTACCGCGGTTGCTTTGGAACCGAATCTGCCGCTCTGGTGGTATCGGCTGGGCTTAGTCAAGGAGTCCCTTAAAGATTATACTGGAGCAATCGAAGCGTATGACCATGCGGCACTTCTGAGACCAGCGTATTTGGAAGCCCGTCAGGGACTTGAGCGGGTAAAAAAAGTTCTGGAGGTACTGTGATATGAAAAAGGAAAAACTATGGCTATACAAGCGGTAGTGTTTGATTTCGGAAAGGTAATTTCCTTTCCGCCGGAAGCATCAGTGATGGAAACCCTGGCGTCCATTGCCGGAGTAGCAAAGCCTGTTATGGACGATTTGGTTTGGAAGTACCGAGGGGACTATGATCGGGGGACCGTTTCGGCAAAAGCCTATTATCAAACCGTACTTGAGCATGGAGGGGTATCTGTGTCTGAGTCCGACATAGAACGCATGATTCAAATCGATCTCCAGAGCTGGACCCATATTAATCCTGAAACCGTAGCGCTTATGGAAGCGGTTAAACGCGCTGGATATACCTTGGGCATCCTTTCCAATATGCCGCATGATTTTCTTGCGCTGGCCCGATCCTCCTTTCCGGTCTTTGGGCTGCCCCAGGTGAGTGTTTTTTCCTGCGAAGTCGGTTCTATTAAACCTGAAGAGGAAATTTACCGAGTCTTACTGGATAAGGCGTCATGCAAGCCGGAAGACGTAGTGTTTTTTGACGATATCCCGATAAATGTTGATAAAGCGAAAGATTTGGGAATTCAGGCTTTTTTATGGAAAAGTCCGAAGGATGCCCGGTCTGTTATGCGGCGCATAGGCATAATCCTGTAATGGCAGGATATTTTCAATAATATTATACTTTAGCATACTATAAAAGGAGCTTTCTATGTCGTTACTCAAAACCATTATTGATTTTGTTTTTACTGTTTCTACGCTGATCCTGCTTACTCCACTAGGAATTGTATGTTATATCATAGGATTGTTAGGACTTAAAAAGCCCATGGCTTTTGCGATATATAAAACCGCTCAGATGTGGTCAAAGCTGGTAATTTTATGTACTCGTTGTAAAGTTACGGTAAAAGGACTGGAAAATATTCCTAAAAAAGGAGGGCTTTGTTTTGTCAGCAATCACAGCAGCATCTTTGATATCCTGCTCATTGTCTCCCTTGTGAATAGACCTGTAGGATTCGTCGCCAAGAAGGAATTGGCTTTGGTTCCTTTTCTGAATATCTGGATATTCCTGTTAGGAGGGCTTTTTATTGATAGAAAAAATATCCGTAAAGCCTTGAAAACCATTAACGTCGGTATAAACCGCATCAAGTCCGGCGACGCTATGGCTATTTTCCCGGAAGGCACGAGGAGCAAAGGACAAGGACTGCTTCCCTTCCGCTCAGGAGCTTTGAAACTTGCCACTCAATCAATAGCCGTCATTGTGCCTATAGCCATTACCGGTACTTACGGGGTTTTTGAGGAAACCCGTAGAATTCGGGCGATTCCGTTAAGTATAACCTTTGCCCCGCCGATTAATACCGCGGAGCTTACCCCTGAAGAGCGTCGAAAAAACCTTACAGACCAAATCCATACTATTATTGCTGATATTTTGCACCCTCCAAAGAATCCATAAGCGATAGGAAACAAGAGGTTTTCCGGTTTCTCCGGGCTTTTAGATTCTCTATTTAAAATTTAAAAGAATAGTTGTTTTTTTGTATTATCTGGGTTGTATTATATTGACATTTTTTATATCGTGTAGTATCTTCATAAAATCATGGTTTATTTAATAATCTCAATAAAGACTTAAACTATCGGTATAGTTTACCCAAGTTAGTTTCAAGTTAAGTATAGAGGAGACCTCGATGAAAAATCTGTTTCATAGCAATGTACCCATTGTTCCGGGTAATCAACGTTATTTAGAACGCCCTCAGATTTACCGGCTGCTGGAAAAGGCGGTGCAAAGCCCATTGGTTACGGTAGTTGCCGGCGCGGGATACGGTAAAACCTACGGGGTCTATTCGTTTGTGGATCACTATGACGCGGTTACAATCTGGATACAGCT
>JAITHD010000207.1 GCA_031280155.1 Treponema sp.
GAAAGAGCCGAATCTGGTTCTTTCCGGGCCTCCCGCGCCTGCGAACAAGATCAAAGAGGACGCGCCGCTGACGCCCATAGGCGTTAACCCTGGTATTGACGTGTGGGGAGGGAAGCTCATCTATACCTACAAGGCGCTCTCTTATGGAACCATAAGCGTTGATTTAGTAGGCGGCGGAGCGGGAGGTTCCGGCGGCGCCGCGGCAAGGGACTACGGCGGCGGCTCAACCAGAGCCCAAGCCGGAAGATCCGCTAACGGAGGCTCTACCAAATTATATTTGAACGGAACGTTAAAAGAGACAGCCACCGGAGGAGTAGGGGTAAACGGCGCTGATACCGGAGTCGTGGATGGTCCCGAATGGCCTTTCCGTGGGGATGGGCAAGAAGTACCTAAAAATGGTACCAGGGGTAGCAACGGCCAGGAGGTAAGAAACGTTCAGATTACCGTTTACTCAGGGGACATCATTAGTATTGAAGTCGGTTATGGCGGCGGAGGGTCGGGAGGCGCCGCGGAGAACGACGCCGAATCACATCTGTCTACCGGAAATGCCGATAAAACCCGCGGGTCTGAAGGAGATTCCAGACAAAAAAGCAGTACCGTCGCAGGAGCCTCTCGCGGAGGAATGGGCGCAATGCACGAATTCATTTTCCCAGGGAACTCGTACCCATTGAACTTGCAAAGAGGGGGAGATTCCCCGGGGACATATAGCACTCCTGTGGCTTCAGGGGGTCAGAGCAAAGGCGCCGGCGGAGCCGGCGGAGATGGATACGCAGGCGGCGGAATGTACGCGTCCGGCGGTGGCGGCGGCGCAGCAGGGGGCTTCACCTTGAAAAGCGCAACCGTTGCTGTAGTGGAACAGTAATAACAGAGTATCGGACGCTCTGCGGACATATACGCGGAGTTCAGGCGGGAATACATGGACGAAGCCTTAACCGGCAGGGTCAGTCCGGGAGAGACCGACTCTCAACTGCCCCTTACTATGTACTACCTTACTATTCCTTGACACTCCCTCCGCCTAAAGGCGGGGGGCAGATGACAAAGATCCCAACTAAACCAGAGGGTTTCTGGTTACTGAAAATGCGGCGGCTTTTTACCGATACTGAAGCAAGATGCAAAATACGAATAGAGTTGTATATGCGGATTTACTACGCATAGCTGCCGCATTAGGGATTATTATGCTGCATACTGCCGCGTCTCGATGGTATGGAACGCCGGTAAAGTCTTTTAATTGGCAGGTTATGAATGTTTATGACAGCCTCGTCCGCTGGGGAGTCCCGGTTTTTGTGATGGTAAGCGGAATGTTTCAATTAGGTCCGAAAGAAGCTTTCTCTGTTCAGCCTCTTAGTTGTCAAGAAGAGTACCGGCGTATGTTTAAGAAATATATATACCGATTGCTTTGGGTTCTGGTTTTTTGGGGAACTCTATACCAGACGTATCGCTATGTAACTCGTTATTTTATTCGGCATGAACCAGTTTTTTTCCATGAAGTCCGGTCTATTCCGCTGCGGATTCTTTTTGGTCCTCCCTGGTATCATCTGTGGTTTATCTATATGATCATAGGTCTCTATTTGTTGACTCCCCTCATACGGATTTTTGTTAGGCATGCTCAAAAATCATACCTACAGTCTGGGCTGATCCTTTTTGTAGTTATCGGCGGGGGGCTTCCTTTCCTCAACTTTATCCTGGGAAAAATTCCGCATATACCTAAGTATAAACTCTATCTTCCGTTGTCGGAAGTTTCCGGCTACTTAGGCTATTATATTGCAGGATACTATTTTGCTAATTATCCGGTCAAAAAGCAGACCCGTATTGTTTTGTATATACTTGGGGCGGTTTCGGCGCTTATCACGATAGGGGGAACCTCGTTTTTTTCACTTATCGGAGAGAGGCGAGAGGAATTTTTCTATGAATACCTCCTGGCTACTACGATTTTTACTGCTTGGGGAGTATTCCTGTTTTTTAAAGAAACCTTCAGCGCTATGCTGATTCCGCAAAAATATAGTAAGGTCATTGAATCTATCAGTTCTTGTACTCTGGGGATCTATCTGATCCATGATCTGATACTGCAAGTATTTCTTTTACTGGGGCTTTCATCGACGGCTTTTAACCCTATCTTTTCTATCCCTCTGATATGCGTCTTGACCTTTGGCATTTCATGGGTGATCATCCGGCTTTTTCAGAAAATACCTGTCTTGGGAGCTTATGTGGTTTGAATAATGTTTCACGTGAAACATTCCGCCCCTTGTTTTTCAAACGCTTTCTTCAGGATTACTGGGTCCCAAAAATCAGGATTACTTCCAGTCCTTCCTCATCAGCGGTATACAGTTCCAGTTTGTCCTGCACCAAGTCCCATCGACGTACCCGCGAAAGATACAGGTAATATTCATGTTCCTTGAGATCTTCCGGTTCTTTGAAACTCATCATGCGGGTACTCACCATAGCGCTAAAGCCAATGCCCTGTTTCCCGTCTTGATGATAAGCTGCTGAATACTGGTTAGGCGCGGCTTTGCCGCTTATCCGCTGGTCGTCGAACTGCAGCGTGTAAAAATCCCCCATATCCGCAGCGTCCAGCTTTTTTCGGGTAAAACCGTTATCCGCCGCTGTTGATTTTACCGACTCCAACTTCCATACTTTGCCTTGAAGATCCATCAAATCTTTCTCCTCTTGTTGTTGTACTGCCGGAGGGTTAAGGTCCTCTTGTATAACCGACTCTCTGCCGGTACACCCTGCCAGAACGGTTAAACTCAGAACAATACAGCGTGTTACGATGCTATACATATTTTTCCCCTGTTTTTCGCTTGATATAGAAACTTTCTCGATAAATATGCCGGATTCAGCCGGCGAGTGCAACGCCCGGATGACGGCTTAAAACCTCGTATGGTGTACGAAAGCCCAAACATTTCATCGGCATTGCGTTAATCTTACACAACACTTTAGCAAGTTCTGTTTTTTTAGTCAAACCTCCAAATCGTGCTTTTTCAGAAAAAACCTTCGCCAGATTCCATTCCGGTTCTCGATGCTACCTTTTCTCAACTGTGATAGGACGACTTGCAGAAATATGACTTCGTTCCAAGCGCGGCATCTATCCTTCTAGGCAGCGCATTTTCAAGCCCGTTGTCAAACGTATAGTACATTAAGTTAAGTATATGAAAGTTTAAAATAATCATAAATCCCATCGCTGAGGGATTGGAAATTGTGTAAGTTATTACGAAGATGCCTTTTCATGTTTGCCCATGAGTGTTCT
>JAITHD010000217.1 GCA_031280155.1 Treponema sp.
AAACCCTGATTATCAACCTTCCCGGCAGTCCCAAGGCGGTACGGGAACATCTGGAATACCTCATTGACGAACTTGATCACGGGCTGGACATACTCTCCGGCAGAGGCGGTGAGTGCGGACAGTCAGCCGCCCCATGCCTTTAGGCATAGGGCTTGTTCCGATTACCCGGGTTACTTCCTAAGTTTTCTACTTCCTTTTCTTTTTTCTTTTTTCTAAGCGGATTTTTCTACGGCGGTTTCACCCTTGCTGCCAAGAACCAGAGCCGTCATATCCATAGACGTTACTTTCCCACGCCGCGCGGGTGTCTATTTGACTTTTTAGGTATATCATCAAGCAGGCGGGTGGTCAAGGAATATTGTTACAAAACGTTTTCGATGCGCCTTATATCCCCCAATGCCTAAAGGCAGGGGTTTTACGGCGAACCGGATAATCGGCTTTATGTTCTTTCCCGTCCGGTTTTCCATCAGGTATATAGAAAGCTTTGAAAAAAAATCATAATATGATGATTTGGTATGCATAAATATTGCATAAATAACCGTAATATTGTATAAATATAGGTTATGAAAGAGTGCGGAATCAATATAAGCGATCAGGCTGCGGCGCTGGTCAAAAGTCTCCCCTATATTCAGCAATACCAGGGTAAAACAATGGTAATTAAATATGGCGGGAACGCAATGCTCAATGCTGAACTGAAAGCAGCGGTTATCCAAGATGTGATCCTGATGTCCTGTCTGGGGATGCGAATCGTGTTAGTCCACGGCGGCGGACCTGAAATTGAAGCGATGCTTACTGCTGTGGGCAAAGAGAGCCGTTTTGTCAAAGGACTGCGGTATACTGACGAAGAAACTATGGAAATTGTACAGATGGTACTGTGCGGCAAGGTAAACAAGGATATTACGTCCTTGATCCAGCAGAATGGCGGACACGCAATAGGGGTTTCCGGCATTGACGGCGGAATGCTTCAGGCGGTGAGGCTTATATCCGACGGAGAAGATTTGGGCTTTGTAGGGGATATTAAAATCGTAAACACTTCGATTTTGGAGACTATCTTAAATGCAAAAGCGATTCCGGTAGTTTCTTCGGTGGCCCTTGGGATAGAGGAAGCCTCAGGTCATGGGCTTAACATAAATGCAGACCTTGGGGCGGCGAAGATCGCTTCGGCAATGGAGGCGGAAAAACTGGTTTTGATGACCGATGTGCCGGGACTTTTGCGGGATCTTAAAAATCCTGATTCACTGATCCAAAAGATCTCCAAAGCGGAACTGGAGGAATTGAAAAAAACAGGCGTTATCAGTAAAGGCATGATTCCCAAGACCGATTGTTGTGTTCTCGCCCTCGACGGCGGGGTTAAAAATGCACATATTATTGACGGACGGGTTCCTCATGCGTTATTGGTTGGGCTTTTCACGGATCAGGGAATTGGTACTAGAATTGAACGATAATATACTGAAAAGGAGTATGTAATGACTGATGTTTTTATGAATACCTACCATCGGCTGCCGGTAACATTTACCCAGGGGCAGGGGGTTTGGCTTACGGATACCCAGGGAAAACGGTATTTAGATTTTACCGCAGGACTTGGGGTGAATTGTTTGGGGCATGGTCATCCAAAGGTGGTAAAAGCCATCGCCGAACAAGCAGGCAGGCTGAACCATGTGTGTAATTATTATCAAAGCGATATATCCATTGCTTTTGCGGAACGCCTTGTAGCAGCCTGCGCTCCGGCAGGGATACAGAAGGTTTTTCTGGCTAATTCTGGCGCGGAAGCCAACGAAGGGGCTTGTAAAATTGCCCGAAAATATTCTCTCAAGAAATACGGTCCCGGACGGCATACGATTGTTACCCTCAAGGGAAGTTTTCACGGTCGAACCATCACTACCCTTTCAGCAACCGGACAGGATAAATTTCATAAAGATTTTGGTCCTTTTACCGAAGGGTTCAGATTTATTCCTCCCGGAGACCTTGAAGCGCTGGATCAAGGGCTGGACCAGGCAACAGTAGCGGGCTTACTCATTGAAGCGATTCAAGGGGAAAGCGGGATCATTCCTCAAAGCGCCGCGTATATTGAAGCCGCAGCAAAAATCTGCGCTGACCGGGATATTTTGCTGATGTTTGACGAAATCCAGTGCGGAGTAGGTCGAACTGGAACATTTCTGGCTTGTGAAGCCTATCAGGTAAAGCCTGATCTTGTTACCTTGGCTAAAGGACTTTCCGCGGGAGTGCCTGTCGGCGCGGTACTGGCTGGAAAAAAGACTGCGGAGGTGTTTGAGATTGGGGATCACGGCAGTACCTTTGGGGGAAACCCCCTCGCGGCGGCAGCGGGAATCGTCGTATTAGAGACGGTAAACAATCCTATATTTCTCAAGGACATTGCCCGAAAAGGCGAGCGGATACAGGCGGCGCTTCGCGCATGGAATCATCCTTCCATCAAGGATATTCGGGGAAAAGGGCTTATGCTTGGTCTGGATATTGGGGCTCCCGCAGGGACTATATTGGAAGCTGCTTTGGCGCAAGGGCTGCTTATTCTCTCGGCAGGAACCAACACGCTGCGCTTTCTCCCGCCTTATGTCATCACTGATAGCGAAATCGATCAAGGACTGGATTTGTTGAAAAAAGTTTTATCCGGTTCGCCGTAAAACCTCTTAGAAAAAACCCTTTAGGCATGGGGATAAGGCGCGGCGGAAACGTTTTGTACCAATATCCTTGACCCCCCGCCTGCTTGAGGGTATACCTAAAAAGTCAAATAGACCTATCCACGCGGCGTGGGGCAGTAACGTCTATGGATATGGCGGCTCTGGTTTTTGGCAGCAAGGGTGAAACCGCTGTAGAAAAATCCGCTTAGAAATAAGCAGGAAAGGAAGTAGAAATCTTGGGGAGTAAGCCGGACAATCGGAACAAGCCCCAAGCCCTCGAAAAACCTTTAGGCAGGGGGCAGATGACAAAGAACACTGAGGGTATCTCTTAAATCAGTACCGGTTGTCAAGCCCTGTCCTATCGGCGGTTTTGTCGTCGGCGCATAGTTTTT
>JAITHD010000085.1 GCA_031280155.1 Treponema sp.
CCTTTCCATATCAAAAAACGCTCTTTATCTGCTTTTTCCCAACATATATTAATATTAGTATTGAAGTCACCAATAAATATAGCATTTTCAAATTTCTCTTTGTTTAATTGCAAATATTCTGTTATTTGTCCTGTATAGGCAAATTTTTTAGGCTTTGCATTTGCAACCCAAACACCAATAATGTTCAAACAATTATTTATTGTGATAGGAAGAAAATATTTTAAATTTTTACCTCCATAAGGTATGGATTCATATCCATCGGCATCACATTCATCTTTTAATCTAATTGTGTTGCAACTATGTTTTTTTTTACAAAAATTCCTAATCCTTGATCCTTACGGTCACCTATCCAAATATCTTTAGGTAAAAGCGGCAGCACAGACATGAAGCCTCCTCCCCAGGGTTCTAGTCAAGATCAGAGTGATGTACCGGCTGCCGGCTTTCATCTTTGGCAAAAGCGAAAAATACGGCGGAGACAGGAAAGCTGCCTACGGCTTTTAAGGCTGCTGCTGCCGTAACCCATAGAGGGCTAACGCGGTTCCCATGAGGGCGTGGATATAGGGAGGCTTGCCCATGCCCTGAAATACTTCATGGATCGGGACTAACACAACATCTACATATTCATCGTCGTCCAAATTTTGATTCCCCAAAGATTTCAAATCTTCCGCTGCAAAGAAATGAACCTGATTGGACATGATCGCCGGATTCGGACTAAACGCTCCGAGTTTAGTAATGCTTCCCTCGGCATAGGCGGTTTCTTCCCGCAATTCCCGAACCGCCGCAGTCTCCGGGTCTTCGCCGATTTCACAAACGCCTCCCGGAAACTCTAAACTCAATTCCTGCGAACCGTGACGCCATTGCCGTACCATGACAAACTGTTTGCCTGCTTCGGTTTCTAACACCGGCACCACAATAGCCCAATCCGGAGCATCCAGTACGGTAAAAACTTTGACTTCGTTATCAGGAGACCGGCAGGAATGTTCCTGAATCGAAAAGATCGGACATTTGAATACTTCCCGGCGCCCCTCTTCCTTCCAAATCAAGTGTTCATTAGTATGAAATTCATTATGCATACCTTAAAATTACCATATATCAAAGCCGAACAAAAAGAGGGCATCCGTACACGAGTATTAAACGCGGGTTTTTGCAGAGCCCGTTTTCTCGTTCCCTTTGACCCGCAAGTCTATACAGATTCGGGGAGACCAGTATCGTATCAGGCAGGATCCCCGGCGCTGCTTGTCGCCGCGCTGGTGTATGGAAATCAGCAGGAGGTTATGAAAGCGGAAACGGCATCGTCAGCGAATCCCGCCGGTTATATAGCTCCTTTTGCTCAACGAAATTATTACCGAGAAGCAGTAAAGCGGCTTCAAGGGCTTGCCAGAGAACTCCGCTCGGATTATGGCGGAAAAAAATCTGATTTCAACATTCTCTGCAATTCTCCAGTGCCGGAAAAACCCTTAGCCGTTGCGTCAGGACTTGGTTCAATCGGGCGGAACAGCCTTATCATAATTCCTGAAGCCGGTTCCCTCTGTATCATAGCCGCAATGACCCTGCCTTTTGCTTTGGAAGGAGACCCGCCTTTAACCGGCTCTGAAGTGTTTCCTTACTGTAGGAGCTGCGATACGCGCCTTCCTCCCTGCGCGGCGGCGTGTCCTACGAGAGCCGTAACCGGAGACGGTTCTATTGATCTAAGCCGCTGTATCCAGTGGTACGCTTCGGGTAAGGGCAATACAGTACCAGAAGAAATTGCCCAAAACTGGGGAAATCGGCTTTACGGCTGTACTGACTGTCAGGACCAGTGTGTACATAATATGCGCCCAATTCAGGGGCTTGTCACTGAAGAAGGGGTCCTGCCGGGGTATATTGATCCCCAAAAACTGCTTACTATGACGGAAGCGGAACTCAAAGCCCGGTTTAAGGGTACGTCCTTGGGGTTTTCATGGCTTATTCCCCAGGGGATACGTCGAAACGCCTGCATGATTCTAGGGCAGTACCAGAGACAACAATAGAATACCTATCAGTGCGCTAATCCCTTCTATCAATGTTGCGATAGTATGAGTCTTGTATCCTTGAGGCGGCGTCATGTTACCGAAATTGGTAACAACCCAGAAATAAGAATCATTGCCGTGGGATACGGTCATGGCTCCCGCTCCAAGAGCGATTACGGTCAGTGCGGTTCGTGAAGGAGAGTCGAGCCCTAAAACCTCCAGCAAAGGCGCTGTAATACCCGCAGCAGCGGTCTGGGCTGCCATCGAAGAACCTTGGAGTGATTTCAAAATCCCGGATACCAGAAATGGGAATAGAATACCGGCGGACCCCAGAAAACCGGAATTCTCGGTAATAAAATCAACAATACCAGCGGCAGTAATAACTTGTCCCAATGCCCCGCCGGCCCCGGTAACGCATACCATAGGTCCTATGATTTTTAAGGTTTCATGAGTAATCCCATACAAAGCGTTGAGTTTACCGGTTGATCCAAGCTGACTTACCGCACTAATGAATCCGATTGAAAACGCGACAATCGGCGTTCCTAGGAACGTACAAATCCGCAAGGTTGGTCCAGTCCAGCCCAGGATTACCGCGAATGAACCAAGGGACATACACAGTATGGGAAGCAGAATCGGCGCGGCCGCAGTAAACCCCTCCGGCAATGTCCCGTAACCCCCAAGGATTTGCTGATAACTTCGAGGGGTTTCGTCCATTTTTAAATCTTCTGCGGATTGTATCTTATCGCCTGCAAAACAAGCGTATAAAAAAGAGCCGATTAAAGCGGGAATAGATACGATTATACCCAAAGCCATGATGAGAAGCATATTATTACCTGCTCCGAGGATATGAGCCGCGGCAATGGGTCCCGGTGTAGGAGGGATAAAAACATGAGACGCATACAATCCTGAAGACAGGGCCACCGTCATGGCTGCGCCGCTTGCTTTGATGCGCCGAACCAGGGCTTTACGGAGCGGATCGATCATAATAAATCCGCTCTCGCAGCCTACCGGTATAGCAACTGCCCAGCCCAGCAACAGCATAGCAAGGACCGGATGATTAGGTCCTACCCGTTTAATAATCATATCCCCTAATTTGAAAGCCCCTCCGGTAGTCTCCAAGATAGCGCCTATTAAAGATCCCAGAATGATGATGACTCCGATACTGGTAAAGGTTCCTGAAAATCCCGTACTGATTACATCTGCGATACCCTGGGTAACCGCGCCGTCCTCGTCGATAACTTCTACCGGAGGAATTCCCAGAACCAGTCCTAATAGTCCGGAAATTCCCATAATTGCAAGAAAGGGATGGAGCCTGCCTTTAGATATAGCAAGAATTATCCCGGTAATGGCGATGATATATAAAATCAAAAATTTCATAGATCTAGGGCTGCTACTTCCGCAAAAGCAGGAGGCTCCGCTCCGGGTCTTGTACAAACCAGGGAAGCGGCTTTATTGGCAAAAGACAGGGCTTCCGTTAATTCTCCCTCGGTAAGCGATGCCAGCGCGGTATGCGCCATCTTTGCTTTGAGTTCCAGCCATGAGAGCAATGCGCCGTGAAAGGCATCGCCTGCGCCGATAGTATCCACGACCATGACCTCTGGAGCTGGGACGGTTGAGGCAATGAGATTCCCTGAATCTTGACGGAGCAGCGCTGTTGCGCCGTCAGGTCCCAGGGTAGCTACCGCTAACCGAGGACCGAGACTCACAAGCCGCTGGAGCGCTGCTTCTAAAGCTAATGCCGGATAGATAAACGCTAAATCCGCAGCGGATATCTTCACAATCGTTGAGGCTTTGACCCATCTTTCAAACCGCTTAATATATTCCACGCTATCTCGGATCATGAAGGGGCGGATATTGGGATCAACTGAAAGGATCGGCGCTTCTTTTCCCCGCTTTGTTTCCCGATATATCAGGGATTCGATAGCGGTTGCTACCGGCTCCATAGTCATCGCAATAGAACCGAAGAGGATGCACCGGATTTCTTTTGGTAATTCCGAGGGAATATCTGGGGGAGAAAAAGAACGATCCGCAGTTCCTTCAGTGTAAAACACATACTGAGGCTCCTTGCCCGCTTCAAGGTTCACAAACGCCAAGGCGGCAGGTTTATCAGATCGAATAATTAAATCAGTCTTTACGTTATTGTCAGCAAGTCTTTGGATCAGCATGTCCCCAAAAAAATCCTTAGAAAAGCGTCCAAGAAAATACGCCGGCACCCCTAGTCTGCCAATAGCAATAGCCGTATTATAGGGACTTCCTCCGGGATAGGGGAAAAAACCGGTCTTTCCATCTGAAGACCGAAAGGGAACCATATCAATTAAGGCTTCACCGCAGCATAAAATCATACTATCACTATATCTGAAGATATACGGGAATTGCAACTATGACTAATCTCAGGTCCAAGGCTAAGGCAAAGCATATACCTTTTATCGATCAAGAAAATAATCCCAATTCAAAAATTCTGAACCTCAAAGGCGGAAAAGCCCTCCCAGAACCTTTTTAGTAGCGGATATTTTTCAATGCAGCAGCCTTGGCGCAAACGCTAGTACCCTGTTCCAAATCCTTGCTATAGTATTATGATGAATATTATTCTCTTTGAAAATCATGAATTAGGACAACCCCTCCATCCGCAGGATAAACGGACAATCCATCTTCTCAAGGTGCTGCATAAGCGGCCGGGGGATCCCTTTGACGCCGGACTTCTCGGAGGCAGCCGGGGAACCGGTTTTATCAGCAGGATTACTGAGGACGGGTCTGTTATCTGTACCTTAGACCTGCATGAACTTCCTCCGCCGAGAATCCCGATACGCATAGCCGTAGGATTTCCACGACCGATACAGCTCAAGCGGCTTTTGCGGGACCTTGCCAATCTGGGGGTAGAAGGGGTTGACCTTGTTGGGACAGAACTGGGAGAAAAAAGTTATCGGGATACCAAACTGTTCCTCAACGGCGGAGCCAAGACCGCGTTCATTGAAGGCGCGGTTCAAGCCCGGGATACCCGAATACCGGGGCTTTCAGTATATCCGACGCTGGGGCAATGGCTTAAAACAGGTCCTTGGGATGCCCAGGCGCGTCTTGTTGCAGCGGATAATGTGCGCCCTCAAGGAGCGCTGTCCCGCCTTAGTCCTGTCCAGGGATGTCTGGTGTTGGCAGTTGGGGCTGAACGGGGCTGGTCTGATAGGGAACGGGATATGCTTGAACACTCCGGGTTTCAGAGGCTTTCTATGGGAAACCGGGCGTTACGGACTGAAACAGCTTGTATTGGGGCGGTTATTTTGGGTATGGAAAAAATCGGGGAACTGGGATAAAATAAAGCTATGAATCAAGATGAAGTTAAAGATACGCTCCTTGCTATTGAAGATGCGCCTTTGGATTTTTTACTTATTTTTTCAGGGAAAAAAATCAAAACGGTAAATGGAGTATATAAACCTGAATCAAGGGAAATTATCATTCATAACCGTAATTTCACAGAGGATAATCTTTTATTATATACCGCTATCCATGAATACGCTCATCATCTTCACGCCTGTTCTCAGGGAGGAAAACTATCGGTTCGTTCTCATACAACTGAATTTTGGGCTATCCTTCATAGGCTTTTGGAAAAAGCCGAGACCAAGGGGATATACAAGAATGTATTTGCAGAATCCCCGGAATTGACGGATTTGACCAAACTTATACGGCAGAAGTATCTTCAGGAAAACGGGAGTCTTGTAAAAGATTTGGGAATGTGCTTGCTGAAAGCCCATGAACTTTGTACCGCCATAGGAGGGCGGTTCGAGGATTATATTGATCGGGTTCTCCGAATTCCTCGGACTGCCGCGACAATGGCGATGAAAATGTATCAGTATAACTTAAATACTTCTGTCGGTGCTGATAATATGCGTTTTTTGGCGGGAATCAGGAATGAAGACGACCGGATGACTGCGGAAGCAGCGTTACTCAAAGGGCAAAGTCCAGATACGGTACGGACCGAGACAAAACGCCTGAGCTTAGGACATCCTCCTCCGACGGCTGAAGCGCCTAAGCTCAGGCTGGAAAAAGAAAAATCTCGGCTTGAGCGGACTATCGCTTCTCTTTCAAAGCGTTTGAGTGAAGTTGAACAAGAGTTGGAACATCTAGGAACAGAAAAGTGATGGAAACTGCGTTTCTCAAAGAATGGAAACTGGAGGGGGTAAAAACAACCGCGGCGGATAATGGTTTTACTCGAAAAAAGTATGATAATTAACGCTCAAATAACAGGTATAAAATATACTCCTTTTCTTTGTGAACCCCTAAATATATGTAGTGATTTTGAGACAGCTCTCAATGAGGATGCTGTATGCTTACTCAATATATGCGGGAATCTTATTGCTGTGAGCAAGTGGGTGTCTCCTAAACGCACCCGCTCGTATCCTTACGCCCGGGTCTGCAACACGCTAAACCATTATGGGAAAAAAGCAACCATAATTCCCTTCGTAAAAGATGAAGGCGCAGACGGCGATAGAGATTTTATTCAGTGGGATACCATTTCGCTGATGAGTTTGCTCGGTGTTTATGTGATTATTGCGTATTATTCGAGTGCAAGCAAAAACACACATTATGCAAATAAAATTACGGCGCAAAAATTTGATACTCAGTTTATCCATAACGAAATTGAAAAATTATTATCTTATCAGTCCGACGCGCTTCATTGGAATATCGATCAAATTAACAATATCGCAATTCCTGCCAATCTATCAAAATATCATTATGCAAAAATTCAGATTGATAACAAGGTAAAGATGCATTCACCTTTTGGAATTGATAAAAGAATCGCGGTAATACAACGAGATAAAAATGAATTTATGAATCTATCCAGACATTCCGCGCAAGCCGCACAAATCCGCGAAATTAACACTATACAGCCTAAAGAAAATATAACTGATGGAATAAAAGCGCAAATCAATATTACAAATTATCTCGGCGGTATGTATTATTTAACCTGCGATGAAGCAAAAATTGACGGTAACGCTATTCATATTATTGAAGCGAAGCATACGAAAAATGGAATACTGCCGTCTATTGACGATATTAAAGACGGGCTGGTAAAGATGATTCTTTTTTCTAATCTAAAAAATGTATTAGTAAACGGCATTCCATTCCAGCCTATACCGACGCTGAAATTAACCAGTGGAACTACGCAATACCGGGAATCCGAATTATCACGTACAATAATGAACGAAGCGAAAACAAATAAGTTTACCCTAATTATGCCCAATGGAGATATAGTATGCCCCAATACACCGTAAGCCCTCTGCGCTACCCTGGCGGGAAATCTCGGGCGGTAAAAACAATACTGCCTCTGATACCCCAAAACTGCGCGGAATTCCGGGAGCCTTTCGTAGGAGGGGGTTCGGTATTTTTGTCTGCAAAACAAATTACCTATCATGATAACGCACGTTTTATTATCAATGATCTTAATTATGACCTATATTGTTTTTGGAAAGCCGCAAAAGAATGTAATACTGCGCTTTGTGAAATAATTCACGGCATTAAAAAAAATACTCAAGACGGAAGAGAACTCTTTAATTTTTATAGGGAAAACAGCGGCTATACTGATTTAGAACGAGCCGCTCGTTTTTTTATCTTAAATAGGATAACCTTTTCCGGTACAGTAGATTCAGGAGGGTATTCGGAGAAAGCATTTTCAGCGCGGTTTACCGATTCTTCTATCGAGCGTATAAAGCCGTTGGAAAGAATCCTGGGAAACGTAAGTATTTGTAATCAAAGTTACGAGGAAATAATTTTTGCTGATGGGAAAAATGTTTTTATCTTTTTAGATCCACCCTATTATAGGCAGGCTGGATCGCGTCTTTACGGCAAGAATGGGGTTTTACATACCGGTTTCGACCATGAGCAATTTGCGCGGAATATGAAAAATTGTAAACATAAATGGCTCATTACGCTTGATAATACCGATAAAATAAAATCGCTCTTTGACTTTGCCTATTTATACGAATGGGAGTTACAGTACGGTATGAATAATTATAAACAGGAAAAAGCCGCTATAGGAAAAGAATTGTTCATATCAAATTACAAACTGCCTGTGTTAGAATAATCAGACTCAGTGTATTTTCATCTTTAAAAATAATTACGTTTGACAACGGGCTTGAAAATGCGCTGCCT
>JAITHD010000090.1 GCA_031280155.1 Treponema sp.
CTGGCAGGGGATAAAGCAGGACATATCCCGGTGTCCGGCGATGCCGGTTTGGGGATTGGTAATTTGGTAGCTTTTGCGGCTCAGGGAGACCACATCATCATCGGCGGAAGCACCGGAACTAAGGTATTCAGGATCAACGCCTCTGGAACCGCCATCACCCTTGAACCTACAGGTTCAGCGCAAAATCCGGGGGCTCATTGGATGCTGAACAACCAGAGTTATGTGCTGGAATCCACCGCAAGCAATGGGCAGGTGCGGATATGGAAATGGAACGCCGGAGGAACGCCTACGGTGACGGGTAATGCGAATGTGGGCGCCGCCAGCGGGAATGTTCAAGCCGTATCTTTTGACCAAGAAGATCCGGCTCAAGCATATATCTTCGGCAGAGTCACCACCGGGGATGCTCCAAACGCCGGAGAGGTTTACCGGGTTAATCTCGCTAACGCCCAGACCACAAAGCTCTTCAAAATTCCGGGCTATCAGGGCGGCGGCGCGTTGTCCGGCATCTGGACCATACAGGTTGAGAGTCACGGCTCGGATACCTACTATATATTGGGCGGAACCGTAGCGGGAATCCCAGAGGATCCAACACACCCCAACCGGCACGGCGTGCTGGTGCTGAAAAATCCGCCTGCAACCTGCGGTGAGATTAACGACAGTTCAGTGGAAATGGCTTTACTGGATTTTCCCACTGCGGTACGCACCATGAAAGCTTTCAAGAATTCGAGCCATGATATTGTATATGCCGCAAAGAACTACACCGCCGGCGGCGCGAACTTCGCCGCTACAGAGTATAAGCTGCGGCTTATTGAAGTAAACAACGATTGATCCCTTATTTTTGAACAAAAAAAATGTAAAAAAGTATAGCCTAAAACAGGGAGGACCCAATTTCAACAGGATAACAGCTCAACCCTCCCTGTTGTTTTATTTTTCCGCTATAACTGGATTGCGTAGGATTCCGATCCCTTCAATCTCGATTTCCACCACATCTCCGGCGCGGATAGGACTGATGCCCGCAGGCGTACCGGTGGCGATGATGTCTCCCTCTTCTAAGGTGAAATTGTTTGATATATAAGCAAGTAAGTCTGGAATAGAAAAAATCATATCTTGAGTGTTTCCCGACTGCTTTAGGTCTCCGTTAATTCGGGAACAAATCGACCGTTTTTGAGGGTCTCCAATATCTTTATGCAGTACCACCACAGGTCCAATCGGTCCGAAAGTGTCAAAAGACTTGCCTCTGAACCAGCCCGAAACATCACTGTTCTGAATATTCCGCTGGCTCACATCATTAAAACAGGTGTATCCCAGTACATAATCAAAAGCCCGATCTCGCGGAATAGAACGTCCCCGTTTTCCTATAATAATAGCCAGTTCCGCTTCTAGGTCCGTCCGAGGTTCCGCAAAATGATAGTCCTCGATACAGGCAGGCAGGATAATAGGCTCTCCGGGTCCGATAAGTACATTGGGAGTCTTGGCGAATAAAACCGGCTCAACTGGAATGGCAAAATGCCCAGTAATACCTTCCTTTACATGAGCTTGATAATTGAGACCCACCGCGATTATCTTGGAGGGACTGAGGGTAATCTTATCCCCGGTCTTGGTTAAGGGCAATGTAATCATTGGTTTCCTTTGTTGGTAAGGGTACGCTATGTTTTAGTTTCAGGATTAGCCTATTGTTCTGAACATCCGCAATAACCGCGCTTCCTTTGCGTCCTTCTTCCAAAATAAGCATTGAAAGAGGATCTTCAAGTTCTTTCTGTATAGTCCGCCGCAACGGGCGCCCTCCGTATTTGGGATCCCAGCCTTTCTCCGCAATAAACCGTTTTACCCCAGAGGTAACTTCAAGGGTATACCCTTGTTCGGTAAGCCGCTCGGAAAGTTCTTTAAGCAGGATATCCAGAATACTATGTACTTGAGGCATATCCAAGGGATGAAAGACCACCACTTCATCTACTCGATTGATGAATTCTGGATTGAAAAGCCGGCGTAATTCTGACAGCGCTTGGGATTCTATCTCATCTTGATTCAGAAGTCCTGTGCCTGGGGCAAAACCAAGCCGAGAATCCCGTGAAATTTCCCGTACCCCCGCGTTGCTGGTCATAATAATCACGGTATTTCGGAAACTTACCGTATGTCCTAAATTATCCCGGAGTTCTCCTTCTTCCAAAACTTGGAGAAGCAGATTAAACACATCCCGATGGGCTTTCTCGATCTCATCAAACAAAATAACCCGATAGGGATTCCGGCGTATCCGCTCGGTTAAAAGCCCTCCCTCGTCGTAGCCGACGTAACCCGGAGGAGCCCCTACCAAGCGGGAGGCGTTATGTTTTTCCATAAAATCCGACATATCAATACGGACAAGGGCATCTTCGGTGCCGAAGAGATACGCCGCAAGCCGCTTGGCTAACAGGGTTTTTCCAACCCCAGTAGGACCTAAAAAGATAAAAGAACCAAGCGGACGCTGGGGCGAAGAAATCCCCGCCCGGGACCGCCTGATAGCCGACGCAATGCGCCGGACCGCGTCGTCCTGTCCGATAACCGCTTGATGCAGTTCTTCTTCAATCTTGAGAAGCCGCTTTGATTCCTGTTCCTCAAGATGCGTCAAAGGAATGCCTGTATTTTCAGCAACAACCCGCCGGATATCCCCTTCATCAACGACCGCCCGTTCATATCCTGCAACCCGCTCCCAGGCAAGCCGGACCGCATCCAAACGGCTCCGAAGATTCCGTACTTTATCCCGCAGTTGAGCCGCCCGCTCGTAGTCTTGGGACGAAACCATAGCGCCTTTTTCTTGTATAAGATGGAGAATTTCAACTTCAATGCTGGAAATCTCCGGCGGGAGAATTCCAAATTCCAGTTTCCGCATAGCCCCGGCTTCGTCCAGAATATCAATCGCCTTATCCGGCATGAACCGATCCGGAATGTACCTTTGAGCGAGTTTTGCCGCAGACTGCACGGCTTCCGGGGTATAGCTTACCCGATGATGTTCTTCATAATATTTTTGCAGACCTTTCAAAATTTCAAGAGTCTCTTCAAAACTCGGTTCATGTACCTGAATAGCCTGAAACCGCCGGTCTAAAGCAGGGTCTTTCTCAAAATGCTTGCGGTATTCCCCAATGGTGGTGGCTCCAATACACTGGATTTCCCCACGGGAAAGACTTGGTTTGAACATATTAGCCGCGTCTATGGTTCCCTCAGCTCCTCCGGCGCCAATAATCGTATGAATCTCATCAATAAAAAGGATCACATTTCCCGCCTGAAGAATCTCTTTCATGATTTTCTTGATCCGTTCTTCAAATTCACCCCGATATTTAGTGCCTGCTACTACAGAACCTAACTCCAGAGACAGAACCCGCTTTCCCGCAAGGCTTTCCGGCGCTTTGTCGCTTGCAAGGAGCTGGGCTAAACCCTCGACGATGGCGGTTTTTCCTACTCCAGGTTCTCCTACAAGAATCGGATTATTCTTGGTTCGCCGCGCCAGAATCCGCACAGCCCGCTCGATCTCTTTTTGCCTGCCTACAACAGGATCCAGCTTTCCGATTCTTGCAAGAGCGGTAAGATCCCGGGAATACTCATCCAGCACCGGCGTAAGCACTGGATAAGCCGGAGAAGGCTTTACTCTCACCGTAGGACGAGGGGCTTTGCTGTCTCTTGGGTCCCCGGGGCGGGGAAGATACGCCTGATATCCCTCGGCTGGTACATACTCTTCTTCGGGTTCCATATTCGATGAATAGTAAAACGTAGTCTGCACCACGACCCGCAGCATATCCGGATCAACCGCCCGACCATCAAGATAGGCTTGAACCAAAGAATTCTGCTCCCGCATAGCCGCTAAAAGCAGATGTTCAGTCCCAATATACTCATTTCCCATGGCCCTGGCTTCGTCGTCAGCAAGGGCAAGCATATTTTCAGTCCGTTTCGACAGGGGAATATCTCCATAAAGTGCGGTTCCCCCAATACGGGGAATTCCATTTTCAAGAATACGCCTGAATTCTACCAGATCGATCCGTAAAAACATCAAAGCTTTACAGGCGGTACCGGCGCCGTCTTTAAGCAGCGCGATAATAACAAGTTCCGGCGTAATCTGATCCGTATTAGAACGGCGCCCTTCTTCTTGCGTATCTGCGGCTAATATACGGCGTACCCGTTGATTCGGACCTTTCAACACTTCCTAACTCCTAGGATTAATAATTTTAACTGCTGATTAATCTTCAAAATGTACTCCTACTTTCTATTTATCAAATCCTGGGTTTCTAACAATCGGTTTCCTACTCTAATCCCCACGCGGCTGAACCATGACTGAGGGACTTCCAAAGCAAACCGCGCCGGATAACTCGACTGTACCGGCGTAAGATTAAAGGGTTCCATATCATGAATTTCAAGAATTTTGCCGTCTTCAGAGATAAAAGCAATAGATAAAGGGATTCGAGTATTTTTCATCCAGAAAGATAGTATCTGCTCTCTTTCAAAGATGAAAATCATCCCTTTTCCGTGGGCAAGGCTATTCCGATGCATCAGCCCTTGTTCCTGCTGGCGTTTAGTACGAGCCGTTTCAGCAATGATCCCTATCGAATTCCCCTCTGCGGTTTCAATGGTTAGCTCGGCTGTTTCAAATTGCACGTTCTGGGACAAACAATTCATTGCGGTAAGCCCAAAGCATAGACAAAAGAGCATCCGCAGCCAATAGCGGTTAGAACTCATTTAAAAAATCCTCCCGCATACGCAGTTCTTTGGATTCGACAGACTTAGATTCATTATTCAATGCGTTAAAAACCTGCATATCAATATATTTAACGGTTAAAGGACGTTCAATAGCTATTCTGGTTTCTTCAGACTCCCAAACCGCCTGTTTTGGGTCAAGAAAATCAGGTTCTCCATATTTTTTCACAAATGAGGTAAACATTGAATAATAGTCAACCAGATTGGTGTTCAAGGTAAAAGCCATCACAAAAACCTGACCTGACTGAAGCTGAAAAAAAGCCCGCTTAACAAAAGAAAACCCCGTAGTTTCTACAAGATTCTGCTCTCTGACTGGCAGAAATGAAACATCCCGATCCCCTCGGAACCGGAACAGCTCGTCTTTTTTCAAAGCCTCCTTCAACTCGTCAAGACCCATTCCCAGAGAAAGCTCCCGATAGGTTCGGGGAAGCACTGACTGCTCTCGCTGAGAAGACTCAGGTGCGGTATCTTCTGGCTCGGTCTGAGACCAAATACCGCCGCCAGTCAGCAGGCATATTAGAACAACAAGATACCCGCGCTGATATATAGTCATATAACCCTCAATCTAAAGTGTTTTGTCTTAATTTTAATAGCACTATTGGTAAATATCGGTAAAACTGAGTAAAGAATCAATAACCTTGGGATGTAAAACACCATATTAGGTTAAACTAATACGGTTAAGTCTTCGCAAATATCGTTTCTTTGTTAAAATAATGAATATGCCCTACTTTCTTCCGACTTTTCATTATATACCCCGGAAATAATACCTTTACGGCAGACATCTCTAATGAAATAATGAAAATAATAATTCCCTACAGAGCAAAGTATGGCTCATATATACTTATCATCTAGAAATCGGTGAAATTGTGTCTTTTATTTGCAGATCCCTATGTAAGACAAGCAGCAAAGAAACAATGCCTGATATGACCTATTGGGGGTTTGATTTTCTGGGTGACCTATATGGACTTTACGAAGTTTTTCTACAATAATCGGCTCATAGAGGATCGGTGATCATACTGGAACGGAACACTCCCGGCGGGACTCCTTCATGGAGCTTAAACACAACATTAAAATAATATTCACTGGAAAAACCAAGGCGTTCAGCAATTTCCTTGATAGGCATATCTGCGGAAGTCAGCAGCTCTTTTGCCCGCTTTAATTTAGTTCTGGTAATATATTTTTTAGTGGGAAATCCCTTATAAGCGTAAACAATACGGGCGACCTGCTTATCGCTTAGATGCATATATTGCGCTATATCGTGAGGACTCAAATCCTTGTTGATATTCGCTTGTACATATTCTTCAATCTTGAGCATCCTGTAATTTGGTTCAGCCAACGATATGTTCCTGCTGGAGACTATTGTTTGCTCCTGTTCAATGGCTCTGGCTGAAGCAACCAGCATCTGGGGCACGACGGTATGAAGCATCCATTCATAGCCTAGTTTTCGCTGCTCCGCCTCTACCAAAGCCTGTCTGAACAAAGACAAAATACCAAAACGATCCGCTGTCGGCAAACAAGGAGCATTGGAAAAAATCGAAAAAATTCGAGACTGCTCCTTGGCTAAAGAAGATTTAGGCTCTTCAGTTTTCCGCATATTACAATTAAGACTGTATTCAATGAACTCCAGTTTATTCGCCGGACGCTGGGTGTGGTATGTACCAGGAGAACTCAGATAAAAATACCCGTCTTTGACCAAAAATGAATTGGCATCTGTATCAACCATACATTCGCCTTGAGCGCAAAAATGGAATTCATACGTTGAATGGGCGTGTCTGCGAATATACCAATCCCCCTCTTTTATCATAACCCGAAACCAGTACACCTCAATCGTATACCCTTCAAGGACTATAATAATAGGCGTTTCTGATAATCGCTGGGATGCCCTGATGAGCGCAGGATCCATAAACGTTACATCAGCGGTTTAATTCCGCCAATTCTGTATGAATCAAACCAGTTAGCGCTTCCGCTGCGCCGTCTATCGGAAGGAGATAACTATCTTGTTCGCCTCGGCGCTTCACTTCAACGCTGGGTACCTCTAGGGCTAGATTTTTATCCCCCAGAATCACCCGATAAGGAATACCCAGGAGGTCTCCATCCTTGAATTTAACGCCCGGTCTTTCCTGCCTATCGTCCAGCAGAACTTCAATGCCTGCTTGTTCCAGTTTCTGCGCCAACTGTTCCGCAAGGTTTTTGATTTCTCCTTCATATTTAACAGGAATAATAAGAACCTGATAAGGCGCGATAGTCATGGGCCAAATAACGCCGTCGTCGTCGTGATGTTCCTCGATTACCGACGCAAGGGTACGATCAAGCCCAATACCGTAACATCCCATAATAGGAATGCGGCTCTTCCCGTTTTCGTCCAGATAATGAACCTGCATAGCCTGGGTGTATTTATACCCTAACTTGAAGATATGTCCCAGCTCATTGCCTTTTTTCTCATAGAGTTCTCCGCCGCACAAGGCGCAACAATCCCCGGCAACGACAGTACGCAAATCAGCGGTCAGCCAAGGAACAAAATCCCTGCCGTAAGCGACATGGGCGTAGTGGGCATCCTGAATCAGTGCGCCAGTTACCGCATCTTTCATGGCGGTAACGGTTATATCCGCAATAACAGGAATTTTTGAAAGCCCAACAGGTCCTGCAAAGCCTACAGGCGCACCTGTGAGACGGACAACATCAGTATCCGCCGCTAAACCTACTTCTGATGCTTTGAGAACTGCGGCAAGTTTCACCTCGTTTACGTCAATATCCCCTCGAATAGCTACCGCAAAAAAGGCTTCAGGATATACCGCCGTCCCGTCCGTCCCAGGCTTCCGCTTTTCAAGAACCGTCCCGCCAGGAGCGGAAGAAAGGTCTAGCGCTACGTTAAGGGCCCGGTAGATCAGGGTTTTAATAAAGCTCTTAGCCTCGGTTTTCAAGAAACCCCAGAGTTCGTCAATGGTTTTGACTGACGGAGTATCGATCTTTTCAAGGGGCTGGGTTGAAGCCGCCGCGATTTGAGCCGCTTCAAGCGAAGGGGGAGCGTCAAAATCATCCTTGCAAGCGGCTTTTTCTACGTTAGCTCCAAAGCCGCAATTTTTACACAATATCAGCGTATTATCGCCGATTACGCTTTCCACCATGAATTCTTCAGACCCGCTGCCACCCATAGCCCCTGAGTCCGCTTTGACCGGAATCACCGAAAGTCCGCACCGCTTAAATATCCTTCTATAGGCGCGTCCCATAGCTTGATACGTCTTATCAAGGCTTGCCTCATCAGCATGATAAGAATACGCATCTTTCATAACAAATTCCCGTCCCCTCATAACTCCATACCGAGGGCGGACTTCATCACGGTATTTGGTATTAATCTGGTATAGCGCAAGCGGAAGCTGTCGATAACTGGCTAATTCATCCCGAATAAGCGCGGTAAAGGACTCTTCCGCAGTGGGGGACACCACAAAATCCGATCCCAGCCGATTTTTCACCCGAAGCAAAGATTCCCCCATAGCGTCCCAGCGTCCGGAGGCTTTCCACAATTCCGCAGGTACAATCACCGGAGGCTTTATTTCCAACGCCCCAATACCATTCATTTCTTCCCGAATAATCTGTTCTACTTTTCTGAAAGACCTGAGACCTAAAGGGAGATACGCAAAAAGTCCGTTTCCGAGTTTTCGGATCATGCCGGCTCGAAACATAAGCCGATGACTAACAATTACCGCATCTGCCGGAACTTCCCGCAAGGTAGGGATAAAGGTTTGGGTGAAATACATACCTATATTCCAGCGCCTCTACTCATCAGAAGCGGCATCCTCAGTATTTTGCATGACAGAAAGGAGTTCCACTTCAAAAATCAATACTGAATATGGAGGAATCACGCCCCCAGCGCCCTGTTCACCATATCCTAACTCAGAAGGTATGTACAGACGATAAGAACTGCCTACGCTCATTAATTGCAACCCTTCGCTCCAGCCAGGAATAACTCTAAATAAGGGAAATTCCGCAGGTTCTCCCCGATCATGAGAGCTGTCAAAAACCGTCCCGTCAATAAAGGTTCCCCGATAATGGACCTGCACTGTATCGGTCAGCACTGGCTTGGGACCGGTTCCCTCGGTAATCACCTCATATTGCAACCCGCTATCAGTAATCTGAATCCCTGGTTTTTTAGCGTTTTCTTCAAAAAAGGCTTGTTCTTTTGCCATCGCCTCTTCGGTTTGCTTATTCATCGCCTCTAAGTACGCAATCTGCACCTTACTGATAGCTTCATCCATCGTCAGGGTAGTGCTCATGTCTTCTAAAACCGCCTTCATTCCCTGCATAAACGCATTATAGTTGAAGGTAAGTCCTAATTCTTTTAGATTTGAGCCGATCATCATCCCAAAGGCGTAACTGGTTTCTCCGTCTGCCGAGGCTACAGCCGATTCATCAACCTTTCCCTCAGCATAAGCGCCCAAGCCCAGAACAATAACCAGCCATCCTAGAATCACATATTTCTTCATTGTATTTTTCTATCCTTACTTTTATTATTCAGTCTCCAGTCCCGCATCGTCTGAATTCACAATGGATAATAATTCCACCTTAAAGATAAGGGTTGCATGTGGAGGAATCACACCGCCTCCTGCGCCCTGACTGCCATAGCCCAAATCTGAAGGTATGAACAAACGATAGGTACTGCCTACCGGCATCAACTGAAGCCCTTCAGTCCAGCCCGCAATAACTCCCTGAAGCGGAAATTCTATCGGCTCCCCCCGGTCATAAGAACTGTCAAAAACCGTCCCGTTCGTGAGGGCTCCCTCGTAATGGACCTGCACTGTATCGGTCAGCAATGGTTTTTTGCCGGTTCCCTCGGTTATTACCTCATACTGGAGACCACTGGCTGTAGACTGCACCTCAGTTTTCTTTTTGTTTTCCGTTAAAAATACGGTTTGCTCTTCTTTAAACACTTCTGAACGGACCTCCCTGGCTTGACCATATACGGTATTCGCTTTTCCTATAGCCTCTTCTATAGTAAACTTAGTCTTCTTGTTTTCAATATATTCTCGAAAACCCAACATGAGGGCATCATAATCAAACTCCATATTCATATCTTTGAAGGGCTCGCTGATGACCATACCAAAAGCGTAACTGGTATCCTTATCAATGCCGGTACCGCCCGACCCCGCCAGTGCTGAAGACTTAGCGTTCTCACAAGCGCATATCATCCCTATGCCGAGACACATGATAATGACTGATTTCTTTATCATATTATTCTTCCATAATATTATTATAGATTTAGAAAGTTTTCACCAGAAATATACAGATAAACCAGCGCCTCAACTTCTCGCTATACTCTCTGAAGTCAAAACGCCGGTTTTTTCAGTAGTGTCCAGACTTGTTCTTTCACGTTATCTAATGCCCTGAGCCGCGCTGGATTCGAACCATCGACCCACGCCTTAAAAGGGCGTTGCTCTACCTACTGAGCTAGCGGCCCAACTATTGTTAAAATAATTAGAAACAAAAAAAATGTCAAGAACTTTTTAAAGTTTTATAAATAAAATTTACGTTTTTAAAATAAAATATCCCTGGAGGTAACGAGCATCAATTCCCTCTTTACGGAATAGTTTTTTCTCTGCATACTCATACTATGAGTTTTGATGATGAACGTATCACCGATTTGGTGGTTAAACGCTTTTTAGCCTATACCCAATATGGAACTACCAGCGATCGACATGTAGAAACAACCCCTTCTACTGCGGGGCAATGGGACCTAGCCCAAGCTCTGGTCAATGAACTGTACGCATTAGGGATTAGCGATGCGGCTCTCACTAAGCATTGCTATGTGATTGCTCGACTCCCGGCAACTCCGGGACGAGAAGACTGTCCTGTCATAGGTTTCATGGCTCATTTGGATACTGCCGACGATGTATCCGGTCATGAAGTAAAACCAATCGTAGTTGAAGTATATGACGGGAAAAAAATAGACCTTGCCGACGGCAACGCGCTGGATCCGGGGACCGATCCTGATTTAGCCGCTCAAAAAGGCAAGACCATCATTCATACTGATGGCACAACCCTTTTAGGCGCTGACGACAAAGCGGGAATTGCGGAAATTCTGGGAGCTGTAGAATATCTGCTGGCTCACCCTGAAATAGAACACGGTCCAGTAGAACTGATCTTTACTCCTGATGAGGAAACCGGCAAAGGGCTGCCTGAATTCCCTAGAGATAACATTACCGCAACAGTCTGTTATACCTTAGACGGAGGTCCTATTGGAGAACTTGAGCTTGAGTGTTTCAACGCTTATAAAGCAGACCTTTACTTCAAGGGAAAACCCATGCATCTAGGTTATGCCCGAGGACTTATGGCGAATGCGGCGCTCATGGCGGCATCTTTTGCCATGATGCTTCCTCGTTCTGAAAGCCCTGAGGCTACTGATGGATACTATGGGTATTATTGTCCTATGACCATTGAGGGAAACCCGGAAAAGGCGTTTCTGGAGTGTTATATTCGGGACTTTGACCGTTCCGGCGCGGAACAGCGGGTAGAAGCGCTGAAACAGTTTGCTAAAGCCGTGGAAGCTCAGTTTCCAGGAGGACAGGTTACGGTGGTTTCTAAGCCCCAGTATTATAATATGAAAGAAAAAATCAACGCTCACCCTAAAGTTATGGATATCTTGAAACAAGCGGTTTCTAACCTTGGGATTCCCTATAGGCTCAAGCCAATCCGAGGCGGCACCGATGGGTCTCGCCTTACTCAACTGGGAATTCCTACGCCCAACATCTTTACTGGAGGCAGAAATTGGCATAGCCGTCTTGAATGGGCGTCAGTCCCGGAAATGGCCGCAGCCTGCAAGGTGGTTATTGAGCTTATCCGTCTGTGGGGGCTGGAACGCAGATAGCTGATTCTTCGAAACTATCCATTCGGCAAGTCCCTGATGAGTCTAAATCCCTTTTCATCAAGAGAATTTTTCTGATATGCCATTGCCCGAAAGCCTTTGCGGTTGCCGTCCCAAAGCCGGGCAAAGGTTTTCAGCTTTTTCCTATCGAATCGTTCCGCTTCAGTCCCGGAAAAGCCTAGAACCGCGATGCCTCCTGGAACAAGCAAGCCCTCAAGACCTTGCCATAAAGCGGTAAGCTGATTAGTTTGGGGTACTGAATCAGGAAAGGCTACGATAAAATCGTAGCCTTTTCGAGGACGTATCGTTTCCAGCAGGATTTCCTGATACAGTCCAAGGTCTATAACAGAACAAGTTTCAATGTGAATAGTATTGGAGGTTTTTTTCAGATTGTGCCGAGACGCTTCTAAGGCGAGGATGTTTCTGCCGGCAAGCACAAAGGTATGGTCCCCGGCAGGCTTGGACAGATACTCCATCAACCAAACCGGAAAATGCCCCTGTCCAGGTTCATGGATGAGTATGGCAAGAGACTGTTCCAACGGAAAATACTGGGTTCCCTGCAAGCGGTTCGTCAGTTTAGCCGCTACCAAGACCGTTCCGTTTGGGGTGTCAAAATCACCGACTCCGTGAACAGCGTCTAAGGTATACGCAATATTGCCTATCGCATAAGAGTTGCTGCAGCGGTGATACGCCGGATAGTTCCGCAAGAAAGCGCCTCCTCCCTGAATCGGTTCGGCTTGGGTTGAGGAAGAACCATACATAAAAACCGTATGTTCTTTGAGGGTTTCCCGGCATAGCAGCGGAATCCCTCCCTGTTGGATCTGAGCGTAAAAAAATCCCGCCAGAGGATTTACCACAACGATAAGGGCCCGTCCTGAAGGCGTAAGCAATCCTGCTGAACGCAGAATGAAATCGATCAGTACCGATGCCCCGGCTTTTGCGGGAATATTGGACAAAATCAAGTCCCATCGATCTTGAGAATTTCCTCCAAGGAGCGGCTCGGTATGAACGGAAAAGCGCGAAGATGGAATCCCGTTTTTCCGGGCGTTGTACGCGGTAAACAGTCGGGCAAGCTCGTCTCTATCTTGGCATCGAACAACCGTATCCTCAGTGAGACAAAGCGCAGCCGCCGCGCAAATCCCTATAATCCCTACGCCGCATCCTGCGTCCAGAATGGTTTTCGGCGGAGGATTTCCCTGCCGGAGGTCCTCGTCTAAAGTTTTGGAAAAAACTTTGAGCAAAAGCCGAGTGCCTGTATCAACATCAGCAGCGCTGAAAAGCCCGTGAGAAAGCGCAAATTGAAAAGCCCTCCCCCGAAATTTAAAATCAACGTCTTTTGTTTTATACCTGTCGATTCCAGTATCTAAGGGAAGCACCGAAGAAACCTCTTTCACCTACCCATTAACCCGCTCAACATACTCATTAGTCTCGGTGTTGACCAAAATCTTCTCTCCCTGTTTGATAAATAGGGGAACCCTCACGGTAAGTCCGGTTTCAGTAACAATAGGCTTGGTAGCGCCGGATACAGTATCGCCTTTCACATAGTTTTCGCTTTCCGCTACCGTGAAAATTACCTTATAGGGGATTTTGATATCAATAACCTTGCCTTCCCAGATGGTTAATTCATAGACTTCATTTTCTTTAAGGTAATATTTCTTCTCTTCCATCTCAGCTATGGGTACTTCGTATTGATCAAAGGTTTCATTATCCATGAAGTGATAATTATCCGTATCCGCATACTGATATTGACATGTGTGGGTGTCTACCTGGGCATCTTCGACTTCCGTTTGGGTCATAATAGTCTGGGTCAACACTGAACCGTCTTTGATGCTCTTCATTTTGACCCGCGCAAATGCGCCGCCCTTTCCAGGATTGACAAATTCCCGGTCTACCACAATATAGGGCTGCCCTTTTTGCAGCAAACAAATTCCTTTAGCGATATCGCCGCCTCGGATCATGTATTCCTCGCTTTGAATAGTTATTTTTCATAGTATAAAGTAATGAAGTATCTATGACAAGGGGGACCATCTGATGCCTCTAAGGTCCTGCTCTTGTCAAAAATCCTGAGAAAAGCTATAGTTATTGCTATCCTAATAATGGGAAGATGCAGCGTATATTTTTATGGAAGATTTTTTTAATCTTGAAGGCTATCTAAATGAAGGACTTAGGTCTCTTGTTAAAGATGCGCTCCGGCAGACTCTGAGAAGCCCCCAAGGGACCGCGTTTTTTGGACAATATGGGGCGAGAGCGAAAAAGGCGGAACGTCTCAGACGGCGCGCCTTAAAAGCCGGAGACCATATTCCGCCTTTTCTGATTGCCAGTGTTACCCGGCAGTGTAATCTGGGATGCGCCGGTTGCTATGACC
Organism: Treponema sp.; assembly: GCA_031280155.1. Classification (GTDB taxonomy): domain Bacteria; phylum Spirochaetota; class Spirochaetia; order Treponematales; family Breznakiellaceae; genus JAITHW01. The sequence continues at coordinate 13,941 of JAITHD010000090.1, forward strand.
GCGCCCGGCAAGACCCTGGGGGAATCTCTGAAATGAGCCCCCGGGATTGGTCCCGGATCTTTGGAGAAGCTGAGGAACTTGGGGTTGCGGCGATCCTTCTGGCTGGAGGCGAACCTCTGACAAGACCTGACGTCCTGGAAGAAGCGGCTCAGTATTCGTCAATGCTGTTTCCGATTTTTACTAATGGGACGATGTTAGACAAGAAGTACGCAGAATTTTTTGAGAAATACCGTCATCTGATTCCGATTATCAGCGTTGAAGGCGACGAAGTCCTAACTGACAAGCGTCGAGGCTGCGGCGTCTATGCCCAGGCTATGAGGGCGATGGAATATCTCAAGGCGTTTGACCTGCTTTTCGGCGGATCTGTCACAGTGACGAGCCGAAACATTCAGGAGATAACCCAAGAAGAAACTGTGGCTGACCTCAAGGAGAAAGGCTGCAAGGTCCTGGTGTTTGTGGAATATGTGCCGGTTACGAATCCTGAACTGGCGCTTGACCTGGGCGGACGGCGGGCATTGGAAGAACGGGTCAGAACCCTGAGAAATCAGCAGGATCTGATCATAATTTCTTTTCCGGGAGATGAAGCAGCCTCTGGGGGCTGTCTTGGGGCAGGGCGGGGCTTTTTCCACATTAACGCTGTTGGAGGCGCTGAACCGTGTCCGTTTTCGCCCTATTCTGACGCTAGTTTGAAAACAGCGTCTCTGCGGGATGTTTTGCGGTCTCCCCTGTTTATGCGGCTTCAGCAAGACGGGGTTCTGGGTAAAACTCATACTGGGGGCTGCGTTCTTTTTGAAGAAGCTCTCCATGTTCAGTCTCTCGTATCGTCCAGATGATTAGTCATGTTTTCTTTTTCATATATCTTATAATTTTATTACAATTCTTATCAAAACCACGGGAAAACCTTATAGAAAAAACCCTTTAGGGCTGGGGATATAAGGCGGCACAGCGGCAAAAGATAGGTTGGAAATCATTTGACATGTACGAAAAGATAGGTGAGAATAAAATCGTGAAGATACAGAGGGCTTTCAAGGTAAGACTCTATCCCACCACTGAACAGCGGGTATGCCTGAATAAGACCCTCGGTTCCTGTCGCTTCCTGTATAATCTTATGCTGGCGGAACGGATTGAAACATACCAAACGTTGAAAGACAATAGAGAAGCCCTCTATGGCCCATACGTACAAAACCGAGAAGGACTACAAACAGGAACATGGGTTTCTCAAAGAAGCAGACGCGGCGGCATTGCAACAAGCGCGGCGCAATCTTGAAGCCGCGTACGCAAACTTTTTTACATCCCTGAAAGGCCTCCGCAAAGGAGAGTCCGTAGGGTTTCCCCGGTTCAAATCAAAGCATAATCATAACGACCGTTACCGGACCGGAATGTCGATAACCGTTCATTTTGAGGGACAAACCGTTACATTACCCAAAATAACAGAGCCGGTGCGGTTTAAGCATAGCGTTAATGTTAAAAGCTGGCATCCGACGGCGGAGTTAAAAACCATAACCATAAGTATAAGCCCTACAGGAACGTATTACGCTTCCTGTTTGTTTGAGGGGGGAACAAGACTATCAAGTCCGTCAAGAAAAGACCGAAAAAGTCATAGGTCTTGATATGTCGTTACAAGACTTTTACGTTGATAATCTGGGGAGAAGCCCGGAATACCGGCGGGTGTATAGAAACAGCGAAAAGAGGCTTGGGAAGTATCAAAGGAGGCTGTCCCGAAAACCAAAGTACAGCCGGAACCGACAGAAAGCAAGGCTCAAAATAGCGGGTATACATGAAGGGACAGCGAATTTCAGGCGGAACTTTCTTGATACCCTGTCGTATCGTCTGGTGAGAAAATACGATGTGATAGTGGTAGAACATCTGTCTTTGAAAGGGATGTCCCAAGCCCTAGAAAAAACCTTTAGGCAGGGGGTAGCTGACTTGGAGTTTTTAGAGAAATGACTCTCTGTCTAACCTGACGCCGTAAGTGGCAGTTATTACCTCTATCCCCACCGTATGTCCTTTGTCTATCAAATTGTCCGTTTCCTGAAGAGGTAATAGGGGGGTCATTATGTTTTTTTCGTCTTTGACTATTATAAGGCGGCGGACGTTTGAGTTCTATAGTGATTTTTGTTATTCAAGTAAAAAAATAGTTTTGAAGAACTCAATAACTAATAGGAAACGCCCGGTCCCGCTCTTAGAGACAAGTTAGCCCTATTGACTAAAAATTATCAGCTCATTATTATAGAGATTATGTTGAATTGTAGGATTATGTTAAGATGAAATGGACACCCCCTAATTATGACAGTTTTTTGAGACTCAGCGGGAGTAAGACGCTGCCCATTTGGACATACGTTATGCCAACAGCCAACAGCCAACAGCCAACAGCCAACAGCCAACAGCCAACAGCCAACAGCCAACAGCCAACAGCCAACAGCCAACAGCCAACAGCCAACAGCCAACAGCCAAATTAGATGGATTTATTTCA
>JAITHD010000033.1 GCA_031280155.1 Treponema sp.
TAACCCGTTTGAACGGACGGCAAGCGATTTCATTAAGCATAATCGCAAGAGCCACAGAAAAAATTGTAGTAACGATCAGGAAAAGCAGATTGAGGTAGAGGGTGTTGCCGATAACCGTAGCGGCTGCGGAACTTTTGAAAAAGAACTCAAAATTCTGGAGTCCATTAAAAGGAGAGCCAAAAACCCACAACCGGTAATTGAATTTCTTAAAGGCGATAATGATATACGGATAAGAACAATAACTGTATATAAACGTGTACAGTACCGCTGGAACCAGCAACAAATACCGATAGGGATGGGTAAGGATGTCGTTAATAAAACCTTTTTTCTTATTCATAATGGTATTCCTTGTCTATAAAAATAGTATCCAATGTCTTTACTTGAATTACAACAAAAATTTACTTGAAATCTATAAAAAATACTTTAATAATTAAAGCATAAAAAGAAGGTATACTAATGGCGAAAAAGAAAAAAGCAACTATGTTGGATATTGCAGAGGCTCTCAATATATCAGTTAATGCGGTGTCTCTGGCGCTGAATGACAAGAAAGGCGTCAGCGACTCTGTGCGAATCAAGGTGCTGGAGACCGCAAGCGCCTTGGGATATCTGGACCGGAATCCCCGGTTTTTAAACCCTGCGGGACGGCATACTTTTTGTGTAATGATGCAGGATATGTATTTAATGGACGGATTTTACAACGAAGTTCTGCACGCGGTAGTAGCGGAAGCCCGGGACAATGGTTACGATACGCTGCTCCAGCATTTTAACGATGAAACCATGACCATTCCTGATTGTATTGTACAGCGCCGCATTTCAGGACTTATCATTCTAGGGAAAATAGCCGTGGGCAACGTCGAAAGGCTTCAAGCCTTATCGGTTCTTATGGTGATAGTGGATCACCCTCCGTTATTGAGCAATATCCATTACGTTCTGACAGATAACCGGTCCGGCGGATTTCTGGCGACTCGGCGTCTCATCCGGGCGGGTTTTACCAAAATTGGTTTTTTCGGTGATTTAAGCTATACCATTTCTGTACGGGACCGGTATTACGGTTTTGTAGAAGCTCTGTATCAAGAGGGATTTATCAAAACTGGCTATGAGGAGGCGTATACTCGGCGTTTCTCGATTACCGGCGGCATTGAACCGTTTATCAGAAGTCAGAATATTGACGCTGTTTTGGCTGTTTTACCTGAACGGAGCGGGCTGCCCCAGGCGTTTTTCTGTTCTAACGATTCCGCCGCAAATATACTCATTAAGGCTCTGGCAAAAAAAGACGTTTCAGTACCAAAAGATATTTCCGTTATTGGGTTTGATAATATCGCTTCATCGAAAACAATGGAGCCTCAGCTTACCACGATAAACGTCAATAAAGACCTCTTGGGACGCACAGCGGTAAAACAGCTTCTCCGGCTTATAAGCGGTAATAACCGTGAAGTTATGCATATTCTTTTAGGAGTTGAATTAGTAGAACGCGCTTCAGTCGGCTCTTGCAGGTAATTATTACTTATAGAGAAAAGAGAAAAGAAGGGATACCTAAGTTCGCTTATTTGTGCAAAGATTTTTGCCCTTCATTGTTTGAGAAAAATAGACCCGAATAGTTTGCCTCTATGCGCGTATTCAGGGTATCCCGTATTTTCTCATCTGTTTCTTCGGGGATCAAAAGCGTCCCGCACACCCTCGCCAATAAAAACCAGCAAACTCAACGTCAGACCGAGAACCGTAAACGACGCGATGCCCAGCCACGGGGCGTGAAGATTTGCTTTGCCCTGCGCGAGGAGTTCTCCCAGAGACGGAGACCCAACAGGCAGTCCAAAACCAAGAAAATCCAGAGACGTGAGAGTAGTAATAGAACCCCCTAAAATAAACGGCAGGTAACTCAAGGCTGAAGTCATGGCGTTAGGGAGAATATGTACGAACATGATCCGGCTGTGGCGCATCCCCATAGCCCGGGCAGCAAGAACGTACTCGAAGTTTCTAGCCCGCAAAAATTCCGCCCGCACCACCCCTACAAGACTCATCCAACTGAACAGCAAGGTAATGCCCAAAAGCCACCAGAAATTCGGCTCTACCACAGAGGACAGAATGATCAGCATAAACAGCGTCGGCATTCCAGACCAGATTTCTATGAACCGCTGAAAAAACAAATCCAGCCCTCCGCCGTAATAGCCTTGGAGTGCGCCTAAAGTTATTCCAATAATCGAGGAAAATAAGGTAAGGGTAAGACCAAAGAGTACGGAAATCCGAAAGCCGTAAATCACCCGGGCCGCTACGTCCCGCCCCCGATCGTCAGTGCCAAACCAGTTTTCCAAAGTTGGGGGCGACGGCGCAGGACTAGGGAGATTATAGTTGATAGTGTTGTAGCTGAAACCAATAGGCGGACGGAGCATCCAGCCCTTTTTATTGATCAGATCCAGGATAAAAGGGTCCCGGTAATCTGCGGTAATGTCAAATTCCCCGCCAAAGACCAGTTCCGAGTAATTACGAACAATCGGAACGTACAGTTTCCCGTCAAACATCAGCAGAATAGGCTTATCATTAGCGATAAATTCCGCAAAAAGGCTCAGTCCAAAAAGAATTCCGAAAATCCAGAGGGAAATTAAAGCCCGTTTATTCCGAGCGAATCGTTCCCAGCGCTTGGACGCGGCGGTTTTCTTGATTTTTTTCATACTTTAGCGAGCCTCAAAGTCGATGCGGGGATCAATGACCGTATACATCACGTCGCTGACCAAGGAAAGAACTAAGCCCAAGAGCGTGAAAATATAGAGCGTTGCGAAGATCACCGGATAATCCCGCTGCATCTTAGACTCAAAGCCTAGAAGCCCCATGACGTCAAGAGAAAAAATCACCTCGATAAGCACCGAACCAGTAAAGAACATTGAGATAAACGCCGCCGGAAAACCCGCGATAACAATGAGCATAGCGTTCCGAAACACATGTCCTAAAAGAATCTTCTTTTCCGTCAGCCCCTTTGCCCTGGCGGTTGTCACATACTGTTTGTGGATTTCGTCTAAAAATGAATTTTTGGTAAGCATGGTAAGCGTCGCAAAACCTCCAATAGTAATGGCTATGATAGGCAGGGTCAGATGCCAAAAGTAGTCGAGAATTCGGGCAGGCAGACTCCAGTTTGCCCCATCTACCGACGCAAGCCCCCGCAAAGGAAAGATTTTCAAAAAACTTCCGCCTGAAAAAAGCACCACCAATAGCACCGCAAACAGGAACGATGGAATAGCGTTTCCCAGAATGATCGCCGTACTGGTCCACACATCAAAGGGCGTACCGTTTTTCACTGCTTTTCGTATACCCAGGGGAATGGACACAAGATAGATGATCAGGGTACTCCACAGTCCCAGAGAAACTGAAACCGGCAGGCGTTCCGCAATGAGGGCAAGCACCGATCTGCCCCGAAAGAGGCTGTCCCCAAAGTTGAAGGTAAGATAATTTTTGAGCATCTCCCCATACCGCGCTAAAAGAGGCTTGTCAAAGCCGTAGCGTTTCTCGATTTCCGCGATTACCTCCGGATCAAGCCCGCGAGCCCCGCGATAGGCAGAAGCCCCGCTGCTTTGGGGGGCGCCGCTGTCGCCGGATATGCTCCCGCTGATCCGCTCAGTGCCGCTCGTTGAACCTAAGCCCTGCATTTCCGCAATCGCTTGATCCACAGGTCCTCCGGGAGCGATTTGGACTATAAAAAAGTTGATCGTAATAATCGCCCACAATGTAGGAAGGATCAACAAAAGCCGTCGTACAATATATGCTGCCATAAGGACCTCTGGTTGTTATTCAAACCGTATTTCCACATATTCTTCCGATAGTTTTTTAATCTTTAGCGGGGTTTTAAAAAATTTCCCAACCCCTTTTACTAAACCGATATAGAAATCTATCATCTTTCTATGAGATTTATAATGAACCTTGAGGGTATATTCATTAATTTCCTCAAAATCAAACCGGGGAGGTTTGGCATTCGGTATTATTTTCGTCACCTGGTCGTGAATCTTATCTAATCCCATAATAAAAGATTTTGCGCTATCCATACCATAATAGTAGGACTTGTAGTATTTTGGGGCATACGTATTTACCCAATATTCGCCGATCCCGTCAAGCACTTGCTGAGAAGTCATTTTCAGGGTTTCCTCTATATATTGCAACATTCGATAAATAAGTTCCTCCTCAACGTCTGTAATACGGGTAACATATTCGCTGGGCATCTTTGAGTTTTTCAAGATTTCCCGCAGCTTCTCAACCCCGGCGGCGCTCTTTATCCAGTCCGCGATACACCGAAAAATCGTTCCCTTCATACTCCGCTGGGCTTTAGTAACAGTATGTTCCGAAACTGTGAATATTGACGCTTCGTCTTTCACTTCCCCTATGCTTACCAGATTGAGTTTTACCAAATCCATTGACTGTTTGATAATTTCAAGCCCTGAACCTACGTCGGAAGAGACCGCGCCTGAAACCTTGGTAAGCTCTTCGATGCTTGCAGCTAAACGCGTCATATCTTTCTGCATTGAATCGCTTTGCTCAAGCACAGTTTTAGAACCCTCAAAAATACTGCGGTCATTAGTTTCTATTTCCCGATAATTTTCACCAATCCGCTCTGCGTTGCTGACCTGCTGGGCAACGCCTTGCAGGATTGCCTGCTGATTGCCGGTTACATTCTCCACAGACGTAAACATACTATCAAAGATTTTATTCGCGCTTCTTGTAGAGTTCACCGCGTTTTCCATTGAATTTTTCAGGTCTTTCATGCTTTCAGCAATGATTTTCGACTGATTATTCGAGTTCTCCGCAAGTTTTCGGATTTCGTCAGCCACCACCGCAAAACCTTTGCCGGTTTCTCCTGCGTGAGCCGCCTCAATCGCCGCATTCATCGCAAGCAGATTAGTCTGACTGGCAATAACGTTAATCACTTTATTCGCCTCAAGAACCGTATCCAGCTTCATATTCAGCGTATCTATCATGGTTTGCATCATCGCCATAGTATCCTGTCCGGTTTTGGCGTTAGTATGCAGGGTTTCATATTCCGCAACATTGCTCTGCATACTGTTATTGATGTCTTTAATACTGGAAATCAGGGTTTCAATCATTGATGAACTGGCGCTTACCTGAGCGGTCTGACGGTTAATAAGCGCATTCTGCTGGAGTAAAAGGTCGTTAATCGTGTGCAAATGGCTGGAAACGCTGCCGGTATTTTCAAGCTGTATATGAGTTAAGGCTTTAACCTGATTAATCGGTTCCCCAATAGCCGAAATACTGGTGTGAAGGTTTTCTATAAACCGGTACAAGGCTTCGGCGTTCCCCTCGGCATGGTCCGCGCCGGATCGGATGAGATACACCATCCGATCAAGATGAGCCATAAAGGTATTAATCTCCGCTTTCATCTGATCCAGATCGCCCCCTCCTTCAGGATGCAGGCGCAAAGTAAGATTGGGGTTTCCCTGAGAAAGCTGTTTAATAGTTTGAATCATAGCTTGAACAGGCATATTTTTTTTTCTGTTCCAGAATATGATAAAAACCGCGCCCCCAATAAGCACCGCGATTAGACAAATAATAAGAATAATATTCATACCTCACCTCTTTGTACTTTTTTAAGAAATTTTTGTACAATTTCTTGTTTTGTTCCGTATTATTCAATCCACCATGCATCAAACGCATAAGAACGCTGCTGAGGCAGGGTCTTTGGACGCCGAAGATTTTTTTTATAGGCCAGCCGGAATTTGGAAGAATACCATTCAGGAATGATATAATGATTCCAGGTTACCACCCGATCTAAGGCTCTGCCCCAGTGCAGGAGGGCATCGGCATCCTCCTGATGCGCCATAACCCCCTCTACAAGATAATCCAGCGTTGGATCAATCACCGCAGCCCGGTTATACGAGGAATCAATATACCTTGAATGCCAGTAGAACAGCGCGGAATCACTCGGATAGTAGAGCGCATAATACCCTTGATCAACGAGATCATAGTCGTTGCTTCTCATACGATTCAAAAACTGGGTGGAATCAACGAGTCTGATCCGCATATCGATCCCGAAACGGGCAAGATTGCGCTGAAAAGGAATCGCAAACCGCTCGGTAGAAGAACTCCAGATCATAAGCTCAAAGGTCATTTGTTTTCCGGTTTCTTTGTTAAGGAGTTTTCCTTCCCGCAGTTCCCAGCCCGCTTGATTAAAGAGTCTCAGGGCTTCCCGCATACCGGAACGGATATTGCCGGTTCCGTCATATACCGGCGGATTAAACTCTTCGGTAAATACCTCGGCCGGTATCTTATCCCGAATAGGTTCCAGAATCGCCAGTTCCTCTGGAGATGGAAGCCCTGCGGCCGCATACTGGGTATTCTGAAAATAGCTTTTAAGCCGGCTATACTGATTATAGAAGAGATTTTTATTCATCCATTCAAAATCAAAGAAATAGTTGATTGCCCGCCGAACCCGGGGGTCTATAAAGGGGGGGCGCTGCACATTGAACGTGAGGGCTTGCAGATAGGGCGGCGGATTGGTATGGGGAATTTCCTCCTGAACAACCGCGCCGGAATCAAAGAGTTTTCCTTTATATTGGGTTGCCCAATTCATAGCGGAATTTTCTTCTCGAAAATCATATTCTCCTGCTTTGAACGCCTCAAAGGCCACGTTAGAATCCCGGTAATAGTCATATCTGATATAATCAAAATTATACAGTCCTTTCCGTACCGGCAGGTTTGCTGCCCAGTAATCCTTGATCCGTTCCAGAACCACATACTGCCCCATCTGATAATCCCCTATCCGGTAGGGTCCGGTTCCCAAAGGAGGTTTGGTCAAAGGCTCGGAAAAATCATGGTTTTCCCAGAACCGCTTGGGAAACACCGTAAGTTCCGCGATGGACAGGAGCTTTTCTTTTGTCCGCTCCGCTCCGTCTTCAGGTTCTGGGAAATCAAAACGCACTCGGTTTCCCGGCAAGACCTGTACTTCGATCCCCTTGTAATAGGTTCTGAACTGAGGCACGCCTTTGGTCATAAACGTATTAAAAGAAAACGCCACGTCTTCGGCGGTAATAGGCTGTCCCTCCTGATCCTTTGCCGCTGGATTTATATAGAAAATAATGAACCCATAATCCGCCGGATATTCGATTTTTTCTGCAATCAGAGGATAGTATACCTGAAACTCATCGTCCGAACCGGTCATCAAGGTATCATAAAGATATTCAGAGCCCGCGTTTACATCCCCTCGCAAGGCGTACCGGTGAAAATTATCAAAGGTTCCCACTGCATAGCGAGTAATCACGCCTCCCTTGGGCGCATTGGGATTCACATAGTCAAAATGGGTGAACCCGGTTTTGTATTTCGGCTCTTCTAAAAGCGATAAGGACCGTGCAGTAATAATCTGGGTCCCTTCAGTTTGAGCCAATAGAGGGAATGTTAAAATCACTAAGAATAGGAAGTAAACCACGATAATAGTATATGAAAAGAAGATTCCCGCGTCAAGTCCCTGATAAGCAGCGGGCTTTATAGTTTTGGGTGAGCCGGCTTGACAGCATAGGCTGCCGGAACTGGCGGCTGGGACGACCGGCGCATATTGTTGACAACCCCTTCATATAGATATTAAAGTAATAAATAAGGGATATAATATGTTATAGGTTAGAACCGAAAGAAGGTAGTATAGAAAAAATAGGAAATTAAAAATGAAAAAAAATATGTTTTATACAGGCGGCATTGGTATGACCCTTTTATTTATAGCCGGAATTCTATGCTGTGCCACCAGTCCTTCTAATGTCCCTCAAGAGGGAGTATATATCGGGATTATATCGTTTGCGCCGGATGCGGAAGATATAACCGGCGGCGCGCCGGTATTATTGGACGATGAAGGGTATGATAAGCTGCAATCTATTCTTGACGAGAAATATACCCGATCAAACTATCAAGGAACGTCGATATACTACGCAATTCATCTCGCATTAGCCAATTTAAGTTCCCATATTAAACAGTTTCCCAGACAGTTGGAAACCGTGAATATTTTGACCTTTACTGACGGGCTGGATAATGGTTCAACTAGTCCGGTACTGAGACCCTTGGAAAGCAAAACCTTTACAGGCAGACAGACCGATGATTATCTTGCCTATATCAAAACTGAACTTATAAACCGGACAATAGGGGAAAAACGAATAACCGCTTTTTCCGTCGGGGTCCGGGGGAACGACGTCAGCGATTTGCGGCGGTTTACGTCGTCTCTTATGGCTATAGCAAACGATCCTGATAATTTTTATGAACTCACTGATTTTTCACAGCTGGATCAGAAATTCTTAGATATCGCCAATTCTTTAAAAGCAACCACCTACGACAGAACCTTTGTGATAACAACCCCTGCAACCCCTGGGGGAACTAAAATTAAAATGACTTTTGATATTCCCTACGGGGTTTACGATAGTGTTTCAGCGGAACAGTCAACCCGTTATTTAGAGGGAATTATCGGCTACGCCGACCGCCGGTACAGTTTGACCAATGTGATGTTCGGCGGAAACATTGGGTCCAGCACCGGCGCGCCAATACCCGGAGAAATAGATGAGTATGAAGTCAAATATACCTTCAGAGATTTCCGGGGCTACAACGGCGCGGAAGACACGGTCCAACAATGGCTTATGCTGCCGGGCAGCGGAACATGGCAGGTAAACAGCGAATACCAATTAGGGGCATCGGATATGATGTTCTTGGTACAGCGATCCGGAGTTATCTATTTAGTATTGGACTGCAGCACTTCTCTCAAGGACGAAGACGTTGACGCTATTCGGGACGCGGCAAAAACATTTATTACCACGTTATATAATAGATAATCAGTATTGACCAATTGTTGTATTGGAGGTATACTAAAAATATTGAAAAACTTTAAATCTTTAGATTTGAATTGTTATTTTAATTTGGAGGAAAAGAATTATGAAAAGTTATGTGTTTTTTTGCGGGATTTTTGCTATGATCTTTGCGGTTATAATCGGAACGGCAAGCTGTGCAAGCAATAAAGAGGCTCCAAAATCAGCGGATTCCCAACAGAATTCCGGTGCAGTTGAAGAAGATGATCCTGCGGAGGGATCGGTATACATCGGGATTATATCGTTTGCGCCATACGCCGAAGATATAACCGGCGGCGTGCCGGTATTATTGGACGATGAAGGGTATGATAAGCTGCAATCTATTCTTGATGAGAAATATACACGATCAAAGTATCAGGGAACAGCAATATATTATGCAATGCATCTCGCGTTAGCTAATTTAAGCGCCAATGAAAGCAATTATCCGAAAGATTTAGATTCCGCTACTATTATGACCTTTACCGACGGATTGGATAACGCGTCAACCAGCCCGGTACTGCCGCCATTGGAAGGCACCAGTTTTGCTGGAAAAGTGACTGATGAATATCTTGGATACATTAAGACCCAAATAATCAACCGGAGAATATTAGATAGAAAAATAAAAGCCTATTCCGCCGGGGTCCGGGGAAACGACGTGAGCGACATAGCCCTGTTCCGTTCTACCCTGGTGGCTTTGGCGAGCAAAAGCGAATACGCCGTAGAACTGGAAGATTATACCAACTTGGAAACAGAGTTTTCTGAAATAGCCTCATCATTAGCTGAAACCTCGATAGATACCACGTTTGTGGTGACGACTCCCGCGGTTTCAACAGGCACAAAAGTACGGATGACCTTTGACGTGCCTGAAAATCAAAACGACAGTGAAGCAGGGCTTAATTCAAAGCGGTATCTTGAAGGAGATATAGTCTATACTGACGGTACTTATATGATGACCAACGTCGTGTATGGCGGGGATATAGGTTCTACCGCAACCTTGCCGGTAGAAAGCGAAATAAACGAGTATGAGGTTGATTTTACCTTTCCCTCGTTTAAGGGCTATAATGCTGGAAAAGACACAGTGAAACAGTGGCTTATGGTATCCGGCAGCAGGATGTGGCAGGTAAACAGCGAATACCGATTGGAAGATTCCTCGGTACAGAAAAGAATTAAGCACTCAGGAGTCATCTATTTGGTCTTGGATTCCAGCACCTCCCTCAAAGACGACGACGTTGAGGATGTTCGGGACGCGGCCCAAGCGTTTATTACCACCTTATATGAACAAATAAAAGATGTAGAGGATGTTGCTGAGGCTTCTGCCGACGATTCAGCAAGCGATGAGTCCCAGTCCCAGTCTTCCTAATCCAAGGCGCGGTCAATTCCCCTACTGGGGGGACAAGTCCCTCCAGTCCTCCTAAAAGTTACACCGCAATTTTCCTGTATATTTATTCTATTTACCCTGTATATATCCAAAACTCGTCTATTTCAAGGTGGTCATCGGGTTTCCTTTTCGGTTCCGGTATGAGAAAAGCGTCTATTATCTCGCCTGCCCATATTCCCCTATTTTATGCCTATTATACATGTTTATACCATTAAATAGGCTTTCGTATCCTGAGGGTAATATAAATGCGCCTATTAGTTCTACAACCAATCCTCCTAAAATAACTCCTAATGATATTTTTACGTTTCTGTCAAATGTTTCTTCATTAACATCTCTATAATAAAAAGCGGGTGCAACTGCGCCGCCTAATACTAGCGTATATCCGCCCCACAACAAAATATTTCCCGCTATGGTTTTCTTGCGGTAGGAATTATAATATCGCGCTGTGTCTGGATATTGTTGTAACGCCTCCACCATATCATTATTTATCCCAAACGTTATTGATGATTTTTGATGATTATAACTCAAATTAAATCCGCCAAATGCATTATACTCCCACTTGAACAATTCGTTGTCATAGAATGTCAACAAATTTTCATTCAATGGAATATCTTTCTGAGGGCTTACATTTTGTATACATACAAAACCAGATAATACAACCAGAAAAACTTTGATAAAACCCTTCATAAACAACCTCCAAACCTTGATTCTATCATACATCAATTTTAAAATTTGTAAAGCTGACTATAAACCGCAAAACTCCAAAACGGCGCTTTGCGGTTTGTTTTTATTTTCCAAAAATAGCGTTCGGAATAAAAAGAATCAAATCTTTACAGAAGATGCAAATCAAAATCACCGCTACAACCGCCGCAATAAACGGCACCGATTCCTTTACGGTTTCTTCTGGCTTGCACCCCATAATCGTAGAGGTAGTATAAAGCGCGATGCCTACCGGCGGAGTCATAACCCCCAGGGTAACAACCGACATCATAATAAGTCCGAACTGTACCGGATCAATACCCGCTTTTGAAATAACCGGCAGCAGAATAGGCGTGAGAAGCAGCGCAATAACCGTAGTCTCCACAAACATCCCGCAAAACAAAAGCAGCAGAATAACGATAAAGAGCAGAATGTAGGGATTGGAGCTGACGTTAGTCAAAAACGACGCCATAGCCTGGGGAATACTATCGTAGACAATACCGTACCCGAAGATGCCGGACAGGGAAACCAAAAACATGATAATCCCTATGTCTCTGGAAGTGTCCCGCAAGGTATTGATAAATACCTTCCAGTTCAGTTCCTTATAAATCACCGCGCCGACGAAAACCGCGTACACACAGGCAAAGGCTCCGGATTCGGAAGGAGTAAACACCCCGAACCGGATGCCTACGATTAATATAATCGGGAAAAGCAATGCCCACACGCCGTCAATCAAGGCTTTGCCGATCTCCCCAAGGGATGCCGGTTTTTGCCGTTCCGGTAAATATCCCCGCTTTTTGGCGGTAAGCCGTACCGCAAGCATGAGGGCGATCATCATCATGAAGCCCGGGACAAAACCAGCCGCGAAAAGCCGCCCGATAGATACTTCTCCAACAGACCCATAGATGATAAGCCCCATACTCGGAGGGATAGTAGCGGTAATTAAGGCGGTAATGCCGTTCACCGCCGCGGCGTAGCCTTTGGTGTACCCCCGTTGTATCATCGAGGGACCCAGCACCCGGCATTCCATAGCCGCATCGGCGGTGGCGGAACCGGAAACGCCGCCCATCAGCGTTGACATAACGCAGGAGACCTGACCTAGATTCCCGTACATGTGTCCGGTCAGCACATTGGAAAGATTCACCAGCCGGGAGGTTATCCCGGTATTATTCATCAGATTGCCGGCGAAGATAAACAGCGGGATCGCCAAGAGGGTAAAACTCTGGCTGGAACTCACCACTTTCTGTACCACAATCGAAAAAGGAATATCAGGAGTAACCAGAAAAAAAACCGTGCCGGACACGCCGATAGCAAACGCTACCGGCATACCAAAAGCCAGCATGAGCATAAAAACAATAACGACTACACCCATTAAATCGCCTCCTTAGTTTCCACCTTTATTTTATCGTCTTTCCAATGGGTGACGAGCTTTATAATGATGGTGATGATTAAGCAAAAGGAGCCTACCGGCGCGCTGACGGTAGCCCAAGAATAACTGATCCCCAAGGTTTGGAACAGGCGTTTTGAATTATCAATGCACAAAGGAATGCCATAGGCGATCAGAATACCTAAAAATCCGAGAATAATAACATAGAAGATATAATATAAAAACTTTTGCAGTTTTGCCGGGAAACGCATAATCAGCATATCGACTCGCACAAAATCCGCTTTCCGCAGGGCTAAGTCGGCGCCGAGAAACACGACCCAGGCAAAAAGGAGAAGGGAAACGTCTTGCGCCCAGTTTATCGGATATTTTAGACTCCGCGCTATGGCGGATAAAAATACCATCAGCGTAATAATTGCTACAAAAGCGGAAACAAGCATCTCTTCCAGTCTGCAAAATCCGTCATACAATTTCTTGAGTTGATTCATAGCTTCTCCTTATTGCGGGGCAGGGCTATTGTTTGCCCATTTCACCCCAAATTTGATTCCGCAGATCCAAGAAGTTCAGATCAGCATAGGCTTTTTCAGCCGCGACTTTAAACGCCTCTATATCAGGCTCAACGATTTCCATGCCTTTTTCCACCATGATTTTTTCATATTCCTCAGCGGCCTGCTGCACTATCTTGGCGTTTTCGTAGGACGCTTTGTCACATTCTTCCATCAAGATCTGCTGATACTCGGCGGGCAGTTTGGAATACCATTTTTCCCCTACCATGATGAAGTTTGCGTGCTGGAAATGTCTGGTTTTGTTGAGGTATTTCACCACTTCGTACAATCTGGAGCTGTAGGTTGCGGTATTTTGCCCTTCACAGCCGTCTATGCTTTTTGACTGAACCGCGTTGTACACATCATTCCAGCCCATAGCAATCGGGGTTCCTCCCAGCGCCTCACAGGATTTAACCCATACCGGCGCGCCGGGGGTGCGTATCCTAAGCCCTTTGAGGTCCCCGGGAGCAGTAACCGGCGTATTAGTAAGGAAATGCCGAGGACCGTCATACCAGGTATAACTGAGCATACGGATGCCGTTATTGATCAGCTCCTGATCATATTTGGCAAACGTCGGGGTCTCGGTCAATTTCCGCAGTTCCTCATAGTTATCCGTAACATAGGGCATCCCGATAATGCCTATATCTTTAGCGTAATTCGCCATTCGTCCGCCGTCGGTCAGCACCGCCACATTGACCCCTTGAAGGGCTTGCTCAATCACGTCCTCGTCGCTGCCTAACTGAGCGGAGGCGAAAACCGTTATTTCGATTTTGCCGCCGCTTCGTTCCCCAACGTTTTTCGCCCAGGTTTTGAACGAATCCACCATAGGGTGGGACTCGTTTAACTGGGTGGACATTTTGAGCTTGTAAATCCGCTCTGAGTCGGCGGACCGGCCGCTGTTTCCCTGCTGCTTATTACCGCTTCCTGAACAACCGAACAAGGCTAACCCTGCCAGTGCCGTGATACATACCAAAGGTATCTTTTTCATTGTGTTCCTCCTGAACATATAATACATCCGGATCCCTGACGCATTACCGGAAGTTTTACAAAATAGTTATAACGAGCGCACCTGTTCGACGCATTCTTTGTATGGTTTATTTTGAAAGAAAAAAACTTGTTTTCCCAAAACAAACCCTTCAATACCGCAGTTGCGGTACAAATTGGATATGACGTTTTCATCCGCCCCGCCGTCCAAAACGATATGATAAGAAAGATTATTATTCACCCGGTAATCGTGCAGGGCTTTGGCTTTCGGGGTTACATAGTCAAGGTAAGCCCGTCCGGCATATCCCGGATTTACGCCCAGGATCATGACGTAATCAACGATAGGGAGCATTTCTTTCACGGTTTCCACACTGACGCACGGATTAACGGCAATACCGGGTTTCTTACCCAGTTCTCGAATGTGATCAATGGTTTCAGTAGGAATACGTTCAGTTTCCGGGTGGATATACAGGATATCGGCTCCGTGATCCGCCAAGAGCTGTATATACCGTCCTGGTTCCATTACCATCATGTGACAATCCAAAGGCTTATCCGTAAGCCTGCGGATAAGGTCGATTTCGCGGATTCCCATGCCGAAATTCGGCACAAACATTCCGTCCATTATATCAATATGAAAAATATCAATCCCTGACTGATCGATTTCAAGGATTTCCTCTTTCAGTCCTTCAATAGGCAAATTTAAAATTGAAGGACATAATAGTTTAGATACCGCCATAGTTCCTCCTCAAGATATCTATAGATTATAAAATAGTAGCATGGTAGAATATGGTTGTCAACTTAATTTTTTTGAAAATGAGTAGTCCTCTTTGTTCCCTGTTGCTGTAGGCGTAATGCATCCCTTAAAATCGACGAAACCCATAGACCGGCTTGAAAAAAGCCAATCTATGTTGCCTACTATTACTTGCGGGTATAATTCCTTGTATCTTACTTATAGCAGCGTTTTGTGTACCTGAATTACTAATCTGTAGACGCCGATCTTAAAAACTATATTATTTAATTATATTACAATAAAATAATAGATATTATGATACGTTAAAAATTATATTTTTCCTAACCGTTTTTTACCTTCCGTAAAGGTGATTCCTTTGCGAGTTATCCAGTCTTGCATCTGATCCGGGCCTACTGAACCAGTCCCAAAATAGTATGCTTTAGGGTTGGCAATATACAGACCGCAGACCGAAGCGGCAGGAACAATCATAGCTGATTCAGTTAATTCAAGACCGCACCGCTCTTGGGCCTGTAATAGTTTAAAAATAACCTGTTTGTCATAATGATCCGGACAAATAGGATAACCTATGGCAGGACGCAGCCCTTTATATTTTCCTTCCAAGATTTCCGGGATTGAGAGGTTTTCGTCCGGACTGTAGGACCACCATTCTCGGCGCACTCTGAGATGCAGTTCTTCCGCAAAAGCATCCGCTAAGGTGTTTGCTAAGGTTCCGAGGAGTAACTGTCCATATTTATCGTATCGGACTTCCGCTTCTTTAAGACCAAAGCCGGCGCTGAGGGCAAATAATCCAAGCCAACCCGGTGAAGATGCGGCTGGATTGCGGGCATAGATTTCTCTGGGCAGAATAAAATCCGCTACACAAGAATTTACACCGCTGGTTCGGATTTTCATCTGATTCCGCAGAAAAGAAAATCGAGAACTTTCAGTTCCTTGGTATCCATACTTTAGGGCAGTATCATAGACTATTACATCGTCCTTATCAGATAAGGCAGGAAAAAATCCAATGACCCCCCTAAGAATAAGGAGCTTTTCAGTACAAATCTGGTCAATCATGCTGTGAGCATCTTTCAATAGGGTTGCTTCTGCGTGCCCGCTGTGGACATCGGCGCTTCTTCCCAAGTTCCAGCAGCGGAGAAATTCTGTCCAGTCAATATAGGGAATAACTCGGCTCAGAGGGTAATCGTTGAATTCCATAATACCCTTAGTCTTTGGCTCCGGGTTTGCATCGGTTTGCTCCCAATCAATCATAACCTTGTTTTTTCGAGCCTTCTCAAGAGGCAGCAAATTGAGGTTTTCCTGAATTTGAGTATGATGTTTTACCGCCTCTTGATATGCGGCAGCCAATTCTTCGAGAAATCTGGGGCAATCCCCTGGAGACAGAAGCGCCCGAACCACTTCGGCGGAACGGCTTGCGTCCCTGACATATACAACAGGACCGGAATATTCTGGGGCAATCCGCAGCGCGGTATGAGCGAGACTCGTCGTTGCGCCGCCGATCAAAAGCGGTATCCTTAGCCCTCGTTTCTCCATAACTTGAGCGGTACGGATCATCTCGTCCAGTGAAGGAGTAATAAGTCCGGAAAGACCGATAATACGGACTTGTTTTTGTATAGCGGTTTCGACAATCTGTTCCGCCGGAATCATCACTCCCAAATCCAGCACCTCATAGCCGTTACAGCCCAATACGACGCCGACAAAATTTTTTCCAATATCGTGGACATCCCCTTTTACCGTAGCTAGAAG
>JAITHD010000098.1 GCA_031280155.1 Treponema sp.
CGATTGAAGAACGCCATATCGGCTGGGACGTTATGTCTGCGGTTTATCAGGTAATTGACGCAAACGCCGAAATGTCAGAAGACGGAGGATATAAAGACTACGACTTTACAGACAAAGCGCTGCCAGCACCGCAAAACTGGTTAAAGGTAAGCTCAAAAGGGGTCAGCAAGGTTACTGCGGATACTCTTGATTTTAGTAAACCCAATCTGGTAGCGGGACAAAGTTTGAAGAGTTCGTCCAACACCAGCGATAAAGCGGTTTTCACCGTAGATAAGGATGCTCTAGCCACAGTTACGATACTGAAAGACAGCAGTTTTGAACAAAAAAATGATAGTAAAATGGATATAACAGTGGCAACTGCAGGCACATATGACACCGCGAAATTCAACGGTTCTCAGTCCGGTACAGAACAGTATGTCTTGGGCTTTACCGCAAAAAGCGCCGGAAAAAGCGCCAAAATCACGCTGACCGCAAAATTTGTGGGATCCGCAAACTTCACAAATCAAACCTCCGCCGAAGTCGGAGCCGCCAGTTCCGAGGAGTATTCAGGTTCTCTAATCGTATACGGCGCGGATAACGCCGTAGTGTACAAACTTGAGATAACCGATAAGACTACCTATACTAAGGCTTTAGGCTATTTTAACTAGTAAGCCCTGAAAACCAAGCGCCTGTTTATGCCGGTAAAAGCCGTTGTGAACAGGCGTTTTTGCAGGGGTGGTTTCACAATCTTTTCTCTTCAAGTATACTTTTTGCTATTATGAGTATAGGTTCCATAGAAAATCACCGGGCCCGGGAAGCGGGCCTATTGATATATCCCGTATATTCCCGGCGTTCCCAAGGGCTTTCCCTGGGAATTAATCTTTTTCCAGATCATAAACACTGTACCTTCGGCTGTCCCTATTGCGAGATCTTCCCTTTTAAAACCAATATCCGGTTTTCTCTGAAACGTATGGAAACCCAGCTTCAAGAGGAATTAGAACGCCTTGGGGTTCAAGAGATTCCGGTGAAAGATATCTGCTTTTCCGGCAATGGAGAGCCTACGATGCACCCTGATTTTCCAGAGGCTTTGGAAAAGGCTTTCCGAATCCGGGACAAAAGCGCTCAAAACGCAAAACTGGTGGTAATCACCAACGGCACTGGACTGCTGGAAGCGCGAATGTTCGAGACCTTGGGACGCGCCGCAGACCGGGGACTTACGATTTGGCTCAAGTTAGACGCGGGAACCCAAGAGTGGTACCAAAAAATAAATCAGTCCTCAACGCCGTATCCCGTATTACGAGACAAGATCAGGGAATTTATCCGACGCGCCAGGGTAACGATTCAAACCATGCGCTGCACAGTCCGGGGAAATCCTCCGCCTCCTGAAGAGCTTGAGGCTTGGGAAAAACTCGTAACAGAACTGGCTGAGACTGAAAACCCCAAAGCCGGAATAGAGGAGGTTCAAATCTACAGCAAAGCCCGCCCCGCCCCGGAAGACCCTTTGACTGAAGCCCTGCCGCCGGCGTATCTGGAAGCTCAAGCCCAGTCCCTCAGCAAAGCCCTGAAACAAGCGGGGCTTCATCTCTTGGTCAAATCTTTTCCCTAATCTGTAAAGTATGGAATAGGCAAATGCTCGAAAAAATCCACGGATTAACACGGATTTCAGTTCCCCAGAACCGGTATAATCTGTGTTAATCCGTGGACCTCATAGAGGTATTCTTAAAAGAAACAACTATATAAGCGGTTCAGATATAAGTTTTTGATAGAACCTGTCAAGTTTAATCCGGACTTTCCGCAACGGTTCCGCAACAAAAAGCCCAATCTGACAGATTTCTATAAGGGTCCCGGAAGCGATTTCACCGTAGACTTCGATAACGGCGTTTTCGTCCGCATTGGTACGAACCTGTAAATCCGATGCTCGTTCTCTCAGATTGTATCGTTCCTCTTGAATACGCTTGAGGTTCTCCTCTAGTTTGAGCCACTTTTCATGGCTTGTCTCAGGCAGAGCCATGAAATACTGGATTTTGTCGATTTTAGCCTCAAGAAGCTGAATCTGGGCTTTGGCTTTTTCCTGCTCCTGCTGAACCGTAAAATCAATGCCGCAGTGCAGTTTGGTAGGCATTCCCGAAGCTTTCCCGATTTTTCCCGCCCGAACCCCATGAATCGCCGTTATATTTCCGCCGATGATAAAGCCTTTATTCCCAAGATCGACTTTATCCATAGCGTATACTGTGGAATTGATAATCGCCCGCTCTACAGATACGCTTTGACCGCAGGCGACACGGCAGTTTTCTATAAATTTGGTCTTAATAGGTCCGCGGATTTTAGCAATGCCTTTTCCCCGGCCTATGATGCCTCCAGCTACGGTAAGGTCTCCTTTTGCCATAACCTCAGTAACATCAAGGGTCTCCTTAATGGTCACTGAACCTTCAGCGTATATCTTGAATCCGTCTGATACAGGACCCTCTATAATTACATCCCCCGGAAACGAGATATGCCCCGTAGCATAGCCGACGCCGCCTTTAATAACAAGACATTTTTCAACCTGGAGGATCTGTTTATTCTGAATAAACTGTCCATTGATTTCAGCAATGATAAATTTGTCATTGGTTCTCGTATTATTTCCGCCGATTACCCCTTCGGGAAGGACTGTTTTATACGGAACAAAATCACCGTGTACGTTCTTGCCTGCCTGACCGGGAATGCCCGGACGTTTTTGAGCAAGGGCTTGATCCTTCTTAACAATAATAAACGGCGAATAAGACCGGTAGTCAATTCGCTTAGGGGATTTCCCAGGGAGCGGAGCTGAAACCAGCCGAGGATTCAGCTCAAAATAATCTTTAATTTCCGTAACCGGCGGATCCCCTTTGGCAATAAGCACGTCCTTAACCGGTTCCAGGGTTAATGCACATTCCGCAAGGGCGGTTTGAATGTTTTCTTCCTGAATCCCATATACAATACTATACTGACTAAAAAAGGTCTGAATCTGTTCCATCCTAACCGGAGAGCCTACTCTGGCAGGAGGTATAAAATCAGCCCGAACTTCGAGGTCGTCGTCAAAAAAATAGAATAGCGCCGTACCGCTGTATGGATTATCCCGGGGTATTGCCGCCTGTTTTTGCGGAACTCTCTGGTTCCCAAGACATTCATGTTTTATATCCATCCTGCTATCAGCTCCCTTAGCTCGTCTTATTAACTCATAGCACCCAAAGGGTATAAAACCATTGTTTTACATACCATGAATTATTAACATCATAATCCAAAACACTCTTGAAAAAAAGCCTGATCTATTGTACATTTTGTCCGTGAAAAAACGATTGGCTCGTTTACAAACAGTTCAGCAATTGATAAAAACCTACCGGATTGACTCTCAAGAGCGTTTATTGAGTTATTTGGAGCGCGCAGGCTTTCCGATTACCCAAGCAACCCTTTCAAGGGACTTAAAATTCCTCAAAGTCGGTAAAGTCTCTGATGAGAATGGATATGTTTACGCCCTCTCTGAAGGCGAAGAACCTCATATAATTTTCGGAGGATATATCAATGATTTTCTTCGAGGGTATGTTTCTATTGAATGGTCCGGGAATATGGTGGTAATCAAGACCTATTCAGGACATTCCGATTCAGTTGCGCTGGCTCTGGACAACATGGAGCTGACCGAGGTACTGGGTACGATTGCCGGCAGAGATGATGCGGTTTTTGTATGCCTTCAAGAAGGTATAACCGGAGAAGATTTTATGAATCGTATAAAAAAAATTATTCCAAAATTAGAGAGAGTAAAATATTTTAAACCAAAAACCGAGGAGGTTATATGAAATATCTTGATTTTGATAAGACCGCAGCGTATAAGAAACTGTCGGATCTGTCGGCAAAGGGAAGAACCTTTGATTTCGGGACCCAGCTCAAGGCAGAGCGGGTGCGGCAATGCACGGCTCCTATGGCGTCAGGGCTGACGTATTCCTGGGCGGCTAAAAGCGTAGACGAATCTGTAACAGCCGCGTTGCAAGCCCTTGGAGAAGAACAGGAGCTTATCGAGAAATACAAGGCTATTCT
>JAITHD010000115.1 GCA_031280155.1 Treponema sp.
ATAATAGGTTTCCGGCGGAATGGTGAAAGCTTCTTTCAATTCTTTGAAGGTATGTCCTTCATCTTTAAAAGCGACCACACGCCGTTTATAGTCATTGCTATACATATTTTATATATCGACTCCTAGTTCATAAACTTAAATTAATCTACTATAAAATATATAGCATACACAATTAAAATTCAAGAAAAAATATATCTTTCTTTATTTTATCCAAAAACATCTCAAGCGGAAATTGTTGTGCAGCGGGATTCCTTCAGTATTACTATCCCTCAATTCTGGGAAAACCAGCGCGTTATTGTTCCCGTTTCAATACGCTGCTTTCGCAGTTGCCGAACCCTTTCAGCGTAATAGTGAGGGAAGGGTCCACTTCGACTGCCGCAAAGCTGTTATTTTCAGGAAAAGAGCCTTCAATCATACCTTTGAGGGTAACATAATGAATTCCCCGGCGGAAACTGTAATGTCCTTCATGATGATGTCCTTGAAAAACCGCTAAAACCTGACCGGACATTTCTAAAAGTTCCACAATTTTTGGGCTGTTCTTCACATAGTAATCCTGAGAAAGTCCTGAAAAGAAATCTAAAAGCTGATGGGTCAGGATAATCACTGGATATGGACCAAACAGTTCTTGTTTCAACCATTGGATTTCTTCCTTGGGGATGATTGCAGTCCGCCAGTCCCCATTGCCCGAATCATAAGGACTACCGTCGGCGTTGAAATTAGCGTCAAGGACTACAAACCGTATGCCCTTTACCAGAAAAGCATAAAAGCTCTTATTCCCGGAGCCGCCAGGATTTCCAGCGTGTTTTAAAAAATCTCTCTTTGAGATACTATCCATATCATGATTGCCCAAGATATGGTAAACCGGTCCCTGAAAAGTCTGTAAGATTTCCTCAGCTGCGTCCAGAAAGCTCAAGGTCTGATTTTTTTGCGGCGGACATCCCTGATCTTTCAAATCTCCCAGCTCAGCGATAAAATCGAGGTTGTTCTCTTTGAATACTGTTACAGCCTGCCTCATTTTATCAAAGGAATGGCTATAATAACGGTTTATGTGGGTTTCCGCAAGCCCACAGTGGGGATCAGCCAGCAAGCCGAATCGTACTAATTTCATAACTATTCACAGCTCCGGGGTGATCCAAAATGGCGAAGACCACGCCATAGCTCCATCTTCCCGGGAAGCCTCAATCCTGACATAGCCTTCATCCCCCTGAACCGTATAGACTGCCCGTTCCCCGGGGGTTAAAGGCTTTGTTTCCCAAAGAACGGTTCCTCCAGTTCCGATAAACCGCAAAACCGTACCGGAAACCCTAGTCAGCGCCGGAGCCGCGGATATTTCATTATCCTGTACCTGAAAATCTGTAAGGAGAATCCCTGAAGAAGCGTAAAACGCCCCTGTTTTTATAGCGGCGATAATAGAGGCAGGAGATTTTTCCGCTGTGTTTACCATGATAAAGCCTCCGCCGTACCGAGAACAATGATGCAGATCGTCTGAGGCAATGCCCCAGACCCGGCGTCCCCGGCTTAGAAGGCTGTCCCAAATATCTGTAGCCACTGCTCTGCCTGCGTTATTCATCTTGACATTATGATTATAAATCTCAATTCCTGTAAAGCCCTTTAATTCCAGCAGTCTATCCAAAGTCCAGTAATCATCACAATAGATATGGGGATGACAAATAACGCTGATTCCTCCCTGATATGCTACATGATCAAAAATCTCCTGATGATTGGTTTCGTCCAAGGGATCATCGCCGCAGGAAGCGATATTAAGTCCCAAAATTTGATGCCCTTCTTTTTTGAACTCTGTCCCGCTGAACAGGATCAGCCCATTCATACCTTGAACTGGAGAAACATCGGTAATTGTCAAATGATCCGTGATTCCAAGGAAATCATACTTCATAATCCGGTCGCTATAGGTTCCGGCCACTGTCAGCAATGAATAATGTCCGCAGGGACTTGCTTCGGTATGGGCATGGAGATTACCCTTGAGCCAAAGACCTTCTACAGGATAGGGATTGCTTATATACATAATGTATCATATCCGATAACGGAGGCGCGGGTATACGCCATGCCTATGGCAGCGGGCTTGGACTCCATTCGGGCTAGGTCATGGCTGCGCCTATTCCCCCGCCTTTAGGCGTGGGGCAGATGACTCTGCTGCCGTACTAACGGTTTTAGAATAATACGGAATCCAAAAAT
Organism: Treponema sp.; assembly: GCA_031280155.1. GTDB lineage: Bacteria > Spirochaetota > Spirochaetia > Treponematales > Breznakiellaceae > JAITHW01. The sequence continues at coordinate 2,194 of JAITHD010000115.1, forward strand.
CAATTCCTACTTTTTATTGTTTTATATGAAAAGAGATAAATTCTTAAAACAAATGTATATGTTCAGAACAGGAGCGGCTATTCCTCACTCGCAGGAAAGCCAAGTCAACGGAAATGAAGATTTACTGAAACTTGTTACTAACATATTCAAAAGATGATGGTCTAGAGCCTATATCAATTACGGCTTCTTTTAAAATTCGTCATACTTTATCGATATCACCGTTCACTTTTTTTCTTCCTGTTTAATGGTTGCCGCATAAATACTGTTCAGGAGTCCAAGAAACGCGGAAAGCGAAAAAAGCGCTTCAATGCCGGTAACTTCCCAGATCCAGCCTCCGGTAAGGGCGATAAGTATGCTGATTACATGATTTACCGAAATTCCCGTGGACAAGGTAGCGGTGATTTCTTCCTGACTGGAGGCTGTCGCTTGCACATAGACGTTACTCGCCATGCTGCCCAGGGAAATAATAGAATCCACCACATAGTTCACGCAGACTATG
>JAITHD010000145.1 GCA_031280155.1 Treponema sp.
TTGCGGATTCAGTGTGGAAAAACAGAAGGCTTAGGGTTGAAAACCCCTCTCATGAGGTGTACAAGGTTTTACAGGACGCGGGAATGGAGAACCTCCTTGTTGCCGCCAAGGAAACCGCCTTTCCAGGGCATTGGTGAGGAATATCCACAATATCCTCCTTCCTTGACCTTTGGATGACCCGGTGTACATACGTCCCTATTCAATACTCCCGCCGGCATTACTATTTGTTTTTAAAAAACCATTCCCATTGGACAAAGCCGTAAGCCGTTCTGAAGTTATTCCATATAATTTGTTGGCTTTTTGGGTAAACCTTATGTTAGGGGCTTGTATTTTAGGTACTTGTTTTTTTTACCTCATTTTTCTATAACTATACCATATAGGAAAATACAAGGAGTTATTTTTCAATTATAAAGAAAAAAATGCTTGATATAAAAAAAGAATATGATAAATACCATCCCTTTTCTCAAATTTTATAAAAATATTGCCTTTCAAAAGCAAAGGATTTCCTCTGATTTTCGCCCTTATAGTAAGGCGGAGATGAATCATTATTTTAGGAGCGTTTTTTAATGAAAAAAATGAAAAACCTGAAAACCCAATTTTTCCTTTTATTCATTGGTTTAAGTCTGTTTTCTTCTCTCGCGGTAGGAATTGTCATAAGCCTCCAATATAACCAGTATGTTAAGGATTCGTATACCGCTATTCTTACCAATGTGGTTACGATGGTTAAAAACCAATACCCTCAATTCGCCGACTTTGGACAGGTTATGCAAAAGGACGCGGTCATTTCTGATGAATATTGGGATATAGCATTTGGTTTGAAAGCCGCGGCCGAGGCGTTCAATCTAAAATATCTCTATTTTGTGGAAAAAAGAGGCAATGAATATGTTATCCTTACTTCCGCGGACTGCAATGATTATGTGGAAGCGTACGGCGATCCTGACGAGGAGCTGGCGGCGGCGTACAATACCAAAACCTTGCAGATAACAAAACAGCCGGTTACCAGCGAATGGGGAACCTTGGTATCTGTATTTCTCCCGATTGTCAAAGATGAAACCGTAGCCGGCGTTTTGGGCGCGGATTACGATGTGTCTTATGTTGACAAACTCCGGCGGCAGGTACTGGTCGATTTAGCATTTTCGTTAATACCGATTATGATACTAGCAGGTATTCTCGCGTTCAGTCTGTCTTCGTCAATAGTAAACTCCATACAGGAAATTGAACATATCGCCAAAGCCCTGGCTGATAGGGACTTTACGGTGGATATTCAAAAATTCAGAAGGGATCAAATCGGCAATATGCAGCGGGCCCTGCTGAAAATACGGGATAATCTTCGGATTGCGATTGAAGAACTGAGCGTACATATTGCTAAAATGACCCATAACAGCAACCGGCTTAACACGGTTATTGTTGAATCCTCTGATGCCTTAGAAGTGATTACCAATAGTATGGACGCGATACAGAATAAGGCGGATTCTCAGAGGCGCTCGGTAGACCATACATCCGCGTCAATAGCGGAAATCGCCGGCTATATTGATTCCCTGGATCAGGCGGTAAAAACCCAATCCGTTCGTATCAGCGAATCCTCTACCGCTATAGAGCAGATGATAGCGAACACCGACTCGATCCGCACGGTGGTGTCTGGGGCGAGTAAAACCACCGAGACCCTGAGCGATTCTTCGGGGTCGGGGCATAAAATGCTCCTTCAGCTTGCGGAAGAACTGAAGCGCATTGAGGAACAGTCCGTTACCCTGCAAACCGCGAATAAGACTATCGCGGACATCGCGGGACAGACGAATATTCTGGCGATGAACGCCGCGATTGAGGCGGCCCACGCGGGAGAAGCGGGCAAGGGCTTTGCGGTAGTAGCCGGGGAGATTAGAAAGCTGGCGGAACTCTCCAGCAAAGAATCCAACGCGGTTTCTGGGGAAATCAAGAAAATGGAGCAGACTATCGCCCAGATAGGCGATGTTTCTCAGGAAACCGTGAGGGCTATGGACAGGATATTCACTGAGATAAAGGCTATGGATTCTTCCTTTGAGGTGGTGCGGAACGCGGTGGAAGAGCATGTTGACGGCAGTTCCCAGATTCTGACAGCCTTGAAAACCATTCAGGACATGACCCTCCAGGTACAGAACGGCGCCGGGGCCATACACCGAAAGAGCGGTGAAATTCAGCGGGATATGAGCGCTCTCCAGAGGATTTCTCAAGACTTTACCGAAAGCGTCCATGAGGTTCGGCTTGCCGGCGGAAACATTGCAAGTTTCCTGGAAAACGCAAAGAAGATAATGTAGAAATTAGAAAATTAAAAGAATAGGAGAAACTATCAAAATGCAGGACCAAAAAGCGTATCATTTTTTTCAGGATCACGGCTTCCTGCCTTTGGGAAAGTCCAGCTATCCCCTATTCAAGGAATATGAACCCTACAGCGAGCTTCAGGAAATGAGCGCGGTCATGCTCACTGCCTGGTCCGCCGCCTCCAGAGGCTTGTATACAATCATACTGGGTCACCTTTGCGGCGTGTATTTCTATGAACACAAGCCGGTTTCTTTTACGATTCACCGCAAGCCGGAACCCCGGGAATATTCCCTCCAGAAGGTCATTGATATACTCTACGGACTTTCTCAAGAAGCGGAACTGCCGTTCCTATGCGTAAAATTTATCGATGAGGGATACGTTCCTGAATTTCAAGCCCTCGAAGGTTATGATATAAGCCCAGAATTCAGCCGAGATAATTGCGAATATGTATATAAAAACGCGGATTTTCTTGATTTGACAGGAAAAATTAACGCCATGAAACGGAGGCGTCTCAATACATGCTTTAAGGACCCAAGCATTACCTTCCAGCCTATAACCAATAAAACTATCGGTCTCTGTCTTAGTATTCAAGAAGCCTGGTGTGAAAAAAAAGACTGTCTTCAATGCGCCTCGTACTGCGGCTGTGAAAAAGAGGCTCTGAACATAATGATCGATATCTTTGATGAGAATATACATAAAGGACTTTTTCTGCGGGTTGACCATATCCCCAGGGGCTATATTATCAGCGAACCAGTCAGTAAAAAAAGGTCCTGCTTATATTTTGGAAAGGGTTTGAATCACAATCACTATTTATATGGTTTATATATGACAGCCCAAAGCGACAATGCTGATTATTTCAATTTTAATGAAGATATGGGCAGTGAGGGACTTAGGCAGTTTAAAACCCATTTAGGCAGGTATTCCCTTTTAAATAAATATATCTGTAGGTTTAAGAAAAAGGAAAAGCCTGATCCATGAAAAGACTAGGGTCCCCAAGATTCTGCGTCATTACCGGGGTTATTTTCATAGGACTATCAGCCGCCTTGATACTTCTCAGAAGCGCAATGAATTTCTCGCCCTGGAATACGTCCGCTGGGATTGAACTTCCCACCTACGGAGACGGAAACCGCGAGCGTCAGGCGGTTATTGAAGGTTCGGAAAAATCCGTTCTGGTTATGGATCAAAAAGGCGTCTTACTCTACCGTCTCAAGGCGAAACGCAACGCGAAACAGACGTTCTCAGCCGCCAAATTTGCCGTTCTGGATGACCGCAATAATCTTTATGTACTGGACGCCAACTTCAACGGCTACATGGAACAAAATGTGGAGCGGGTTTTGCACTACTCCCCCAAGGGAGGCTTCTTGGGGGAGCCATACACCTTTGCCTATACCAACGAAGATTTTATCATTACCAAGGGAAAAATTGCCGGCATGACTTGGTTTGACGGCGTTATATATCTGGTCCGTCTGGAAAACAATGGTTTTTGGCTTGAACAGGCTGGGACATCGAATCAGGACAGCCCCAGGGAATCGGTCTTTTTTGCGTATCCCCAGGCGTTTCGGGATTTGGTGTACTTTCATATAAATCCGGAAGATAAGGTCCTTACCGCAACCACTATGGCGGGAAGCATTAAACAGTACCATTTTTCAGGGGACTTGTTTTTTGACTGCCCCGCGGAAGGAAACAGCCTGCCTTGGACAGCGGTATCCGACAGCAGGAACAGCATTATTTATTCTGATCTGACAAGCCGCGAAATTGTCCGGCTTGATACGGCAAGCAGGACGCGAATATCCCTGTTTACCGCGCCGCCGGAGGAAAGTCCTTATTACCGGATAAATTACAAACAAGGAATCCTGTTTGCCGCTTCTTATGACAATATGCTGGTATTGAATGAATGGAAAACCGAGATCCGGGGATCGATCTTTCATTCCTACAGCTATTCCTTTTTTGGAAATGCGGTACGGCTCCTTTGGTTTATCCTTTTTGTCCTTGGGATTCTGGGGTTTTTTAGTATCCTCATTGGAGGGGTTCTCCTCTTGCGCCGCAAGAAGCCCGGCGTAATCTTTATTCGGATTATGCTCATCACCTTCGGCGTCGCTATGGGCGCCGCTATATCGTCGATTCTGATTATTGATGAAATGAACAAACAGTATTATGAACAGGTCTACAGCGAGCTTGAGAACATCTCCCGTCTTATGGCAATGACTATTGATACCGAGGTCCTGACATCCTTAAAGGTTCCCAGTCAATATGATGATGAAACCTATATCCGCCTCAAGGAGGATATGCGCCGGCGCTTTTCCCAACTGCCCTTTAAGGGAAAAGGGATATATCAGATTCTTTGGATAGAACAGGACGGAGAGGTATATATGATGTACGATCTGGAAAGCTCTACTGGAATCTTTTTTCCTTTTGCCGCGTATGAAGGAAGTATATATCAGCAAGTCCTTGAGTCAAAAGAATATATCCATACCAGGGAGATAACCTCTGAAGGAAGCTGGCTGCTTGTTATGGGTCCTATATTCGATTCTGCGGGAAATATACTGGGCTTGATCGAAAGCGGTTATATGATGACCATAGTCCAAGAACATATACGGGACATGGTTATCCAAACCGTACTTATCGTGCTTTCCAGTACGGCCGCGCTCCTTCTGATTGTCATTGAGTTTATTCTATTTATGGGGGCTTATCAAAAGAATAAATATGCCCTGAAGCGCAAGCCCTTATCGTACCAGTCTGAACAGTTCAAGGCAATGATTATCTTTTTGCGGAAGGTCATCAAAACAATAGAAAAAGAACAGTCCCCGCAAAAAGCGCTGAATCTTGATAAGCGCCTGCTGCGGTCCATTGTAGGTTCTCTTTTAAAGAGGCGTCAAGAAATCGCCGCGGCCGGACCTGCCCTGCCGTTTCGTCCGGAACTGCTCCGGGCTGTGGGGTTTTTCATGTTTATGACGATTAATCTTGCGTCAGCGATACTGCCCATTTATGCGGCAAATCTCTATAGTCCTTTGTTAGGACTCCCCAAGGAATTCGTGATTACCCTGCCTATTTTCGCCGACATGGTTTGCGCGGCTCTTGCCCTGCTGGTGATCCCCCTGATCCTTGAAAAAGCCGGAGTAAAAAAGATCAGCCTTATGGCGGCGATGTTAATAGCCTTTGGAAACGGGCTGTGTTTTATTGCTCCGGACATGAGGTTTCTCACGATTGGCTATGCTTTGAGCGGATTTGCCAGCGGCGCTGTAATTCTGGTGCTTAATACGGTTATTGGGTCCCAAAAGGAAGAATTGGATGTAAACAGCGGTTTTGCCCATTTTAACGCTTCGTATCTTGCGGGGGTGAATGTGGGGGTTGTGCTTGGTTCTATTCTTGCCCAGTTTTTCCCCTATCGTCTGGTATTTGTTTTTTCGTCGATTACCGGGCTGGGGCTGTTTGGGATTACTTTTTTTTCCCTGAATTCAAAAATGGTGAATTATCTGTACAACATCAAGTATGCAAAGAAAACAAAGGGGAAAAAAAACGGGCTTCTTAGATTTCTCTTTCACCCTGTAGTTCTCGGGTCTCTCTTTCTGCTGCTCCTGCCCTATACGGTATCCCTCAGTTTCACCAGTTATTTTATGCCGGTTTACGGCATAGAAAAGGGGCTTAAAGAATCGAACATTGGTCAGCTCATTCTGTTAAGCGGTTTATTTGCGATTCTTTTCGGCGCGCCGCTTTGCGAATATGTATTGGACCGATTTCCTGTGAAAGCAATAATTTTTATGTCTCTGCTGCTCAATATTGGGGCTATCTATCTATTTTCTTTTAATACCTCTATGGCAATCTTAGCTGCTGCGGTGGTGCTTACCGCTATCGGCAATATTTTTATTCTGACTAATATTCAAACCTTGTACGCTATGCTGTACCAGCATGAAGATGTTTCATCAATGAAAGCCTTGAGCGTGTTCTCTGCGGTGGAAAACCTCTCCTTGGCTATAGGTCCGATTGTTTTCAGTTATATTCTGGCAGGGGATATCCGCATGGGACTGAAACTGTTTGCCAGCGGGTTTTTGATATGTTTGATTATTTTCATGCTGATCTCAAACTTAGGACAGAGAAACCGCAATATATAGCTAACCCCGCCCCTCAAACAAACAGGAAGCATAATACGTTCCTATAGGGCTTCTGCTTAGGGTTATGTTTTTTAACTCCGCCGTCGGATACCAGCTTTTGACATTCACGCTATGCTTAAACCGCACCGGCTCTGTTATTTTGGGTAATGTAACGGTTTGTCCCTCAAAATGAACGGTTATCGACATTCCCGTCCGGTAACGGTCGTTATGATTATGCTTTGACTTAAACCGTGGAAATCCTACAGTCCCGCCTTTGCGGACGCGGCTTCAAGATTGCGCCGGGACTGCTGGAGCGCAAAGGCGTTTACTTCTCTTTTCGTAAAGGTCAAATGATTTCCAACCTCTCTTTTGCCGCTGTGCCGCCGTATATCCCCAGCCCTAAAGGGGTTTTTCTATACGGTTTTACTCCCCAGAACCGGTATAATCCGTGTAATCTGTGGTTTTTTTTTTCGAGCCTTCGCCTATTCCATGTCAGGAAGCTGCCATTGAGCTCCGCCCTTTTTAAGTGGATTGACCATAGAAGACTCCCAAAATATTTTATAAAAAAATAAAAGAATAACCCTACGGCTTGACAAAAATAATCCTCTTACTTACTATGTACCTGTTAGTTTCATATAATCATGTTAGTATGAGCTAATCTATATTTTTTGGAGGGTTTATGAAAAAACTCATGACGCTGGTAAGCCTCACGGCTTGTATTGGGATAGGAGGGGTTCTGTTCGCCCAGACCGAAGAACCGGCGGAAGAAACAGCCGCTTCAAAGGCGGACAAACTCACGGTAGCGCTGGATTTT
>JAITHD010000169.1 GCA_031280155.1 Treponema sp.
AACGGCACCGCGAGAAACGCGAAAGACTGGCTCTGAGAAACAATCATTTGGGTTGCGGTTTCAAAGGTCAGATACGGTACGGTAAGAAAATACGCGAACCCCGCGATGCCGATCACAAAGGCAATCGGCATACCGATAGCCAAAAACAATACAAAACAGATAAGCAATAACGTCATTTCCCGCTCCTTTTACGGCTTATTAAACGTAAGAATACAGCGCCGGATTTTGAGAATAGTTGACAGGACCATTGACAAAGCGGCGGTTACAAGGCTTATCGTAACCAACGAGAAAGGAATAGGAATGGATTGATAGGTCCTCAGCCGTTCGGTCCACGCCAGCCTCAGCCCGAAGATAATGATGACGATAAGGGCCCCAAGAACAATAACATAAATCATCAGTTCGAGGATTTTTTGTACTGTTTTCGGCAGATTTCGGGTTACAATATCAATGCCTACCAACTGACCGCTCCGCCAGGCGACGTCGGCACCTAAAAAGGCGGTCCAGGCAAGCAGAAACAAGGCTAAATCAATATTCCAAGACATGGAAACCCGAAAAAAGCGCAGAATAGCGGAAAGAAAAATAAAGGCTACCAGAAAAACAAAGCCTACGCCGCAAGCCGCTACCTCAATTTTACAAAGGGTATGATATAATTTTCTCATAATTACTCCTTGGCTGCCGATTTTTGGAATTCCTAGAGGGCTCCCCAGAACCGGAAGCCGCCCAGGAATCGAAACCGGCGTTTTACAAGCCTAATTCTGAAAAGAGCCGGTCTTTGAGTCCAGCCGAGAATTTCAAGTCGTTGTTGGTATACAACGGCGCGACCGCGGCTTCAAATTCCGCAAGATTGACCTCTGTAATGGTTACTCCTTGGGCTTTCATCTTTTCATAGTAGTCCGCTTCCTCGCTGGCGACGATTTCGCCGTATTTTTTTGCCATGTCCCGCATGGTTTTGATGAACAGGTCTCGATCCTCTTGAGGCATGGACTGGAGCAGCCGGGAAGAACACACAAAAGCGGACTGAAGCATATAGTGCTTGGTTAAGGCGAGATTTTTTGCGACTTCGTAAATAGCGGTGCCGTAGGCGGTGGCTACCTGCACCTCGCAGCCGTCCAGGGTTTTCTGCTGGATTCCCGGCAGGACTTCGCCCCAGGATATGCCGATATTGGCAAAGCCCAAATATTTCGCCAAGTTATTGCCGATGTCGTTGCCGAATCCCCGAATCCGCAAGCCTTTAAGTCCTGACACATCCGTTACCGGCGTACTGGTATAGAAACTGCGGAAGCCGTTATACATATCTACCACAAAAGTAATGCCCTGATTTTCAAGCTGTTTCTGCCATTCCTGAAAAAGCGGGGTTTCAGGCAGCCTATCCAAGGCTGAACGGTCCGTGAGGATGTACGGCGCCATCAGAATATTGAGATCCGATATCCTGAACTGGCTGGCAAGGCGTCCCGGGTCTGAGGGAACCACCAGAGGCACGCCGGTTTTTGCTTGAGTAACAAGATTATCCGTATCGTTTGAGAGCGCGCCGTTTACCTGCACGTCCGCATCGAACCGCCCGGTGGCGTTCAAGATGTCCGCTGCTTCCTGCATCATCCGGCTTTGTCCCGTAGTAGCCGCTTCAGTACCCGCAAAGGTGACTTTTATTTTACTCACCTTACGCGCTGTCTGTCCGCTTCCCGGCTGGGATCCATCTTGCTTAGAACAGCTTCCTATAAGTACGCCGCCCATTGTAAGGGCAATACCCAAAGCCGTACACACCATACGTTTTACCATCTTCATGTAATTTCTCCAATTATTAATTAAGTATATTATTATGCTATCATGGTAGTATAAGATAGTCAAATCAATTTTTATTTTTTCTAAAAAAAGCGTAAGAATTATAGAAACAATGGGTAAAAAAATAAATCTATTATCTCGCAAGACGGCGCGGTTATATTTCGATAGGTCAGCATGAGGGCTTGACAAATTTTCATAAATATTAGAGACTTACTAGGAAATAACGTATAGTACAAAACCGCGAATAACTATGACGCTGAGGTTATACCTAGTTAAGAAGAACAAAATGGAGGAAGCTATTATGGAAGAACCCGACTATGGGGCACTCAAAAAAGGCGGCTTTATGCGGCAGATACAGAAAGACCGCTTTTCCCTGCGGCTGCGGGTGGCGGGCGGGCAGTTCGGCGCCGCCCAGCTGCGGAAGGTGAGCGAAGTTGCGGAACGGTTCGGACAGGGTTATGTGCATTTTACCAGCCGCCAAGGGCTTGAAATCCCTTTCATCGCTCTTGAAAACATAAGCGCGGTGAAGGCTGCCCTTGGGGAAGCCGGAATTTCGCCCGGAGCCTGCGGTCCCCAGGTGCGTACGGTCACCGCTTGTCAAGGATCGGCAATCTGTCCGGGAGGGCTTATCGAGACCAGCGGGCTTGCTAAAGAAATAGACCTCCGGTATTTCGGCGCGGAACTGCCCCACAAGTTTAAAATCGGGATTACCGGCTGCCCGAATAACTGTCTTAAAGCCGAAGAAAACGATTTAGGCGTAAAAGGAGCGGCTCTTCCTGTCTGGCGTTCCGGCGAATGTACCTTCTGCGGACTCTGCGAGGGCCTGTGTCCGGCTCATGCAATCTCGATAGATAACGCCGCGGAAACCCTTAGGTTTGAGGCGGCACGCTGCGCCTTCTGCGGCAAGTGCGTCAAATCCTGCCCTGCAAACGCCTGGGAAGGCAAAAACGGCTATCTCCTTTCCTTTGGCGGCTCTTTCGGCAATGAAATAAACCCGGGAGCCGTTATATTGCCCCTGATATTTGATAAACAGGAACTCTTCACCGCCGCGGACGGAGCAATCGGGTTTTTCAAAGCCCATGGAAAAGCCGGAGAACGGTTTGGTAAAACCATACGCCGGGCAGGACTCGCGGTTTTTACCGATTATATGCGCGGAACAATGGAAATCCAGAGGTAAAAAATGGGCGAAACCGCAAAAATTGATAGTACCGATGCGGTATGTCCTACAACGTTTGTTACCGTGAAGGACGGGCTTGAGGACGGCGAAATCCTTGAAATCCGCCTGAACGGCGGCGAGCCGATTTCAGAATGTGCCCTGTTACAAAGGCTGAAAAAGGCGGCGGCGTGCGGCTCCTAAGAGCGGTAAAAGGCGGGCTTGCCCAATGGGGTACAGCTTTTTGCAAAGGCGGAATTCCCCGATCCTTCGGGTTCCGTGAAGGATCGGGCAGTCAAGGCAATGGTTGAATTTGATGACGGCGAGCAGTATCACCGTTTCAAAATCGAGGCTGAGGAACTTATGCGCGCCGAAAAGGATATATTTATAGTTTTCCGCCGGAAGTGGCAATGCCTTGTATAAATTGCTTTTGAAACAAAAGATAGAGGATAATCATAGGAATACATGCCAGTATAGACGCCGCCATCAGTTCAGGAAAGTTTGTAGAAAATTGTCCCTGAAGTTTCGCTAAGGCTGCTGAAAGAGGCATGGTATTCTGAGAGGTATTGACAATAAGAGGCCACATCAATTCCTTAAAGGCAATAAGCGCGGTAAAAATTCCTAAAGCAATCATACCAGAACGTACCAAGGGAGCCATGATAAACAGAAAAGTCTGTCCAATAGTACAGCCGTCGATACGGGCTGCTTCTTCAAGGTCTTTAGGGAGGGTCATAAAGTTTTGCCGCAGCAGAAATGTCCCGAACGCGGTCACCAATCCGGGAAAGAGAAGCGCAAACATTGTGTTTAACATCTTGAGTTTACTCACCATTAGATACTGGGGAATGATGAAAATCTGACTGGGTACCATCATCTGAAATAATACCAAACTGAAACAGATATTTTTTCCTATAAAATTGAGTCGCCCAAAGGCATACCCCGCGGCAGTCGCGGTGATCACAGCGCATAGTATCCGTCCTCCTATCAGAATCAGCGTATTAAGATAGAGGATCCCGAAATTCATATTAGCGGTTACTTTAACAAAACCGCTGATTTGCCATTGTCGAGGAAAAATCATGAATGGATTAATACTGGTTGCTTCAGTCTGTGTTTTGAACGCGGTGAGTATCATCCAGAAAAACGGAATCAGCATACCAATAGCTGCGGCGATTAGGATTGCAAAGATACTGTAGTTTACCAGCTTTTTTTTATTTTCCATTCTTTTCTCCTTAACGTTCTTTTTAAATTATCCGTAATGGACCCATTTTTTCTGAGCGTACTGTTGGATTATGGTCAAACCCATGATAATCACCAATAAAAGCATAACAATAGTCGCGCCGTAGCCTTTGTTATTCTCTACAAAGGAGTATTTGTAAAAAAGATATACTAAGGATTGAGTTTTCGGAAGAGCGGGATTGTTTCTATCCAACATCATAAAAATCAAATCAAAAACCTGCATAGCCGCAATGGTTCGGGTGACACCCACAAAATACATAGTCGGCGACAAAAGCGGCAGGGTAATAATGAGCTGTTGACGGATCAAGCCGGCGCCGTCAATTTCCGCGGCTTCAAAATAATCTTTAGGGATTTCTTGCAAGCCTGCAAGAAATAAAACAATATTATATCCCAGACAAGACCAAATCCCCACAACGGCGATAGAGGGAACAACCCCTTCAGAAGCGGAAATCCAGTTGACCGTCGGGATTCCCACGCGGCTGACGAGATAATTGATAAGCCCAAAATTCCCATTGTAGAGCCACCGCCACACCATAGCGACCGCAGCGGGAGCGGCTACCATAGGCAAAAAGAAAATCGTGCGGAATACGGCGCGTCCCCGGATATCCCGATTCAGCATAATAGCAAAAACCAGGGCAAAACTGATAGAAAAAGGTACTTCAATAACAGCGTAGCCAAAGGTATTGATAAGGGCCTGCCAAATTTGAGGGTCTTTCAACAAAGCGCGGTAATTTTGCAACCCTACAAAGATATTCCCTCTGCCGAAATCTCCTACTTTAAAGAAAGATTGCCAGAGGGTTTGAAATATAGGAATAATATTCAAAACAATAAGACCCGCTATAGTTGGCGTTATAAACAGCCAGCCCCAGCAATTTTCAGCCCGCCGCTGCAATGAAAGCATAGAATCCTCCTGAACCCTTAACAGGGAAGTCCGCTGTTGAAAAATCGAAACCTTCCCTGTATATCGGCTCTATTCATTAGCCAACATCTGATTCATCCGTTGGGCGATGTCGTTACATACGGTATTAACCGGTCTGGTTCCATTCCAAGCATCCCGTAATTGTTCATCCGTCATGGTGTGCCAAACCACCGCGTTTTTTGAAAAAGGATAGAAAACCCCGATAGGAATCTGATCAGTATAGGCTTTTAGGTTGAACTTGGTATTATGAGCAGACCAGGCGTTACCGGTACCGGTATAAGCCGAAATAGCGATCCCGCTGGCGGAAAGCTTCTGCTGTACATCTTGACGGCTGAAAAATTCGAGCAGTTTCCAGGACTCTTCAGGATAGGGAGTACCCGCCGAAGCAACCCAGCCGAGTCCGTTATAGACGGAAGCCCGCTTTCCGTCTCTGCCGCTGGGTAAGACCGTCAAATCGCAATTCGCCGCCACATACTCATTGCTGCCCAACTCGGAGAGCATCCAAGAACCGAAATACGCCATCGCCACTGTGCCGGATTCAAAAAGCGCCGCCGTAGGATTCTCAGCGGTAATATTAAGCCCTGGAGAAATTCCCTCCTGAACCATATCTACTAAAAATTGAATGGCTTCTATGGTTTTAGGATCGTCAAAACCGGATTTCTTTTTATCTTCGCTGATAACCCATCCGTGATTTTGAAAAATAAAATTATAGTAGGTTTCTTGATTTGAAATAGTAGCCGCAAAGCCGTAATGTTCCGGAGTCGTCAATTTACGCGCGGTTTCCCGCAAGGTATCCCATGTCCAGGTATCGTCAGGATAGGCTAACCCTGCATCGTCAAACATTTTTTTGTTATACCACAGTCCAATAGTATCCATATCTTTCGGGATAGCGTAATGTTTGGAATCATAAGTATAAAGATCGACTAAATCTTTTGGGAATTTTGAAATATCCGCAACCGTACTTTTGGCAATCCTATCAGTCAAATCCAGTAACATTCCGTTGCTTGAATAACGCACTACTTGATTGGAATGCATCCAAAACACATCCGGCAAGGTGGAGCCGGTAGCGGCGGCTTCCAAAAGGGTCCAATACTGCTCCCAAGGCGTGATTTCCACGCTTACCTTGATGCCGGTTTCAGAAGTAAATTCCCTGAGTACATTGGTAAGTCCTCCCTCTTGATTTTTATCCCAGATTCCCAGTTTCAAGGCGGCATTGGATACGGAAGACCCGGCATTGCCGCTGCTTGCTTGGGAAGCCGAAGCATTGGAACCGTTCTGTTTTCCCTGACAGGCTGGGAAACCCAAAACCGCCAGAACCCCGCAAACTATCATAACGATAGGTCTCAATTTTATCGCCGTGTATCCTCTTGTCATAATTTCTCTCCTTAAATACGTTTAAAGTCCGCCGACTAATATTGGGATATAACTTATCCCTATCTTTAACCGTCTTACCGACGATGTAAAACCCCTGCTTCCTGATCCGCGAATAAACTGAACTGTCGAACCTTTTCCAGCGCCCCAGTCAAGAAAAAGATGAGAAAAAAAGTAAAAAAAAGAACGAATTTGGGTGTCAGGTACTTGACAAAGTGAAGCGTACACCCATAATATTGCGAATTGCGAATTGCGAATTGCGAATTGCGAATTGCGAATTGCGAATTGCGAATTGCGAATTGCGAATTGCGAATTGCGAATTGCGAATTGCCCCGAAGTCTGCTCAAAAGAGATAGCTGAAGGTTGTCTAAATAAACCGCTATAAGCCGTCATATACATCACTTATAATTACATTAAAAAAAATCATTGATTTTGGTCAAGAGGAATTTTGAGAGATTTGCTATTTTTTTCTTTGAAAAATAAAATAAGCCACAGGATTTAAAAATCCTCTGGAAACAATGCAGTTCAAACACGGCGTGATTATCGGCGTTTATACTGGGGGTTAGGGATAAGAAAGCAGGGGGAAGATTTATCTTCCCCCTGCTGCCTCTAAACCTAGTTAAAACGCCTTTTTATTTTTTGCTTAATTAATAAAAATCGGTTCTATTTAATAGTCGATATATATGTTTTCAACGTTATTCTCTGAGGCATAAACCTCATGTTTTTTATCGGATTTTCATTTTACGGTATTTATCTTAATGAGGCATAAAACCTCACCTTTATTGCTGCTTAAAATATTTCATTTTTTCAAGGTATTTCCATGGAAATACATATTCATATACGGATTTTATTTGCTTCTATAAAATATTCTAAATCATAGGCATCTCCTCCTGACGTTTTTCTGCACGTCTTTACATCTTCGATACATGATAGCGTTTCCCTTTTCTAGGCTTTTGACATTTAATCAAAAAGAAGCAATTCTTTTTTAAAGAAGAAAAACTTCATATCTGATATTTTTAATATACCATCAAGAATTTATTTTTTTGCTGATCATATTTTTTATCTATTCGGTTTACAGAGCGGCATAACATGGTCATAAAAACCATAAAATCCGCATATCTTTATCCGGTTTGCCGTAAAACCCCTGCCTTTAGGTTTGGGGATATAAGGCGCACCGAAAAGGTTTTGTACCAACATTTTTGACCTCCTGTCTATCTTGTTGTATACTAAAAAAGTCAAATAGACCTACCCACGCGGCGTGGGAACGTAACGTCTATGGATATGGAGGCTCCGGCTCTTGGCAACAGGAGTGAAACCGCCGTAGAAATACCCGCTTAGAAAAAAGAAAAAAGAAAAGCGGGAAGGAAGTAGAAATCTTGGGGAGCAAGCCGGGCAATCGGAACAAGCCCCAAGCCCTAGAAAAAACCTTTAGGCGGGGGTTAGCTGACTTCGTATTATAACGTATCCTTAATCATGGAAAAAATTCAACTAAAGCAGTTAATTGATACCGCGGCGGGAAGAATTCCGGCGGATTTGGTAATCAAAAACGGCGTGATTGCCAATGTCTATACAGGGCGCTTTATTCATGGAGATATCGCTGTAAGCCTTGGTTTGATAGCCGGTATAGGAGCCTATGAAGGAAAGGAAACCCTCGACGCTCAAGGGCAGTATGTACTGCCCGGTTTTATTGACAGTCATATCCATATTGAATCTTCTTTTGTCAGTCCTGAAGAACTCGGACGCCTTCTGACGCCTCACGGCGGAACAACGATTATCGCAGACCCCCATGAGATTGTAAACGTCTGCGGTATTTCAGGACTGGATTATATGCTGAACGCCGCGGCGGGTACTGCCTTGGACATCAAGTTTATGCTGCCTTCGTGCGTACCGATTACGCCGTTTGATTATAACGGCGCGGTCCTCGACGCTAAGTCTCTGAAAAACCCGCTTCAGGATCCGCGAATTCTGGGACTTGGAGAGTTTATGAATTTTCCGGGAGTAATTCAAGGAACCGAGGAGGCGATTGATAAGCTCTTACTGGCAAAGACGCAAGGCAAACTCATTGACGGACACAGTCCCGGGGTGAGGGGATATGGGCTTAACGCATACGCCGCGGCGCTGATACATACCGATCATGAGTGCGCTACTGTAGAGGATCTGGAGGAACGAATCTCTTGCGGAATGTATGTACTGCTTCGTCAAGGCTCGGCGTGTCATGATCTTCGTAATCTGCTCAAAGGCGTAACTCCGCAGAACAGCCGGCATTGTGTGCTGTGTTCTGACGACCGCCAGCCTAAGACCATTTTTGAACAGGGGCATCTTGAGGAACATCTGCGGATCTGCGTGGAAGAAGGGCTTGATCCAATGACGGCGATTCAGATGGCCACACTCAATGCGGCGGAATGTTTTCGGCTCTACGACAGAGGCGGGATAGCTCCGGGCTTGCGGGCGGATTTGGCGCTGGTAAATAATCTCAAAGATTTCAAGGTAAATCAGGTGCTGATCAAAGGACAGCTTGCCGCTCAAGAAGGACGGTATCTCCTGCCTATACAACGGTATGACCCGGCGGAGATACGGCGGAGTTTTCACGTCAAGGACTTTTCCATTGAAAAGCTCAGGCTTCCGCTTGCGGGAGATAGGGTCTATGTTATTGATGTTCAGCCGGGAAGCGTCGTAACCGGTAAAGGAACCGCCCTAGTCCAGCGGAATGACGCGGGAGAATTCATCTATGACGAAGGGAACGGCGTCGCCAAGATTGCGGTGGTAGAGCGGCATCAGTATACCGGAAACGTAGCCCTTGGATTGATTCGGGGCTATGGAATACGCCGAGGGGCTATCGCTATTTCTATTGCTCATGATTCTCATAATATTATCACAGTAGGAACCAAAGACCAGGACATGGCTTTCGCGGTGGAAACCCTTTTGGCTCAGGGAGGCGGGGCGGCGTTGGTAAAAGACGGCGCGGTCTTGGAACAGATGCCTCTGCCCTTAGGAGGGCTTATGAGCGATCAGACCGGCGAATGGGTGGATCAGAAACTGGTTTCTATTCATACCATCGCGCATCAGGTTTTGGGAGTGGCTCAGGGAATAGAGCCTTTGATGACTCTCTGTTTTATGTCTCTTGGGGTGATTCCAAAACTCAAATTAACTGATAGAGGTTTGTTTGACGTTGAACGGTTCACCTTCATTCCTATTACAGTGGACAGCGAATAGGGGACAGGGATATACTGGGTCATGCACAATATAGCGTTATTAGGGGATGAGGCGGTAGCCCTCGGCAGTCTCCATGCAGGGATAAGCGCCTCTTACGGGTATCCCGGAACTCCTTCAACGGAAATTCTGGAATATCTCATAGCAGAATACGAGAAGGGCGGTCCTGTTGCTCGGTGGTGTACCAATGAAAAGACCGCGTTGGAAGCCGCTCTGGGCATAAGTTTCGCAGGACGCCGGGCGCTTGTTACCATGAAGCATGTAGGGATGAACGTCGCCGCAGACCCTTTCATCAACAGCGGACTTCTTGGGATCAATGGGGGCTTGGTCATTGCCGCGGCGGACGATCCGGGGATGCACAGCTCCCAAAACGAGCAGGATTCTCGGTTTTACGCTTCTTTTGCTATGGTTCCTTGTCTTGAACCCCGGAATCAGCAAGAAGCCTACGCCATGACCAGGGAAGCCTTTGAAGTATCTGAGCGGTTTCATGTTCCGGTACTGCTCAGGATCACCACCAGACTCGCCCACGCCCGGGCCGCGGTGGTTCTTGAAAATCCTAGAGACCAGAATAGGCTTTCCAAAGCCCCAGATTCAACCCAATGGACTCTTCTTCCTTTATATGCCCGGCGCAACTACGAAGCGCTTATTGAAAAACAAACGAATATCCGGGCATGGTCGGGAGTTCACGAGGTCAATAAACTGGAATTGACCGATAGGGACCGGAATTTCGCGGTTATTACCGCTGGGCTTGGGGGAAATTATTATGAAGAAAATCTGGATGATTTTGTACGGTTCCGGGGAGGCGCCGTCCCGGCCCGGCTGCATATTGGGGCGTATCCTATGCCGGAAGCCTTGATACAGCAGGTTTGTGAAAAAGCTGAACAGGTTCTGGTTATCGAGGAAGGACAGCCTTTTATCGAGGAACGCCTGCGGGGGATTCTGCCTCAAAAGATTTCGGTCTTGGGAAAGCTTGAGGGAACTCTCAATCGTACCGGCGAATTAGATCCTGATACTGTACGGAAAGGTTTGGGACTCCCTCAGCGATCCAGTATGCTTACCCAGGGGATTGTAACGGTTCCGTCTCTGCCGGGGCGTCCCCCGCAGCTTTGTCAAGGCTGTCCCCACAGCGACAGTTACGAGACCATCAAGCAAGCGGCGGCAGGGCTTGAACCGCTTTCCATTACCGCTGATATAGGCTGTTATTCGTTAGGCGCACTGCCTCCTTACCAAGGGGTTGAGTCAATTGTTTGCATGGGCGCGTCTGTGGGCATGGCGAAAGGCGCATCTGATGCGGGGATTACCTATGCCCTGGGGATTATCGGGGATTCAACGTTTCTTCATTCAGGCATTCCCGGACTCATTGACGCGGTAGAGGCAAACGCTCCTATAACCCTGATCATTCTGGACAATTCCAGTGTAGCCATGACAGGCTGCCAGAAACCGATGATTCCTTCAGCTAGACTGCGGGAATTGATTCTGGGGCTTGGGGTTCAGCCGGAACATCTGTTGGAACTGGAAGCAAAAAAGCAGTGTATTGAAGAAAACGCGGTCCTGCTGCGGGAGGAAATTAGACATCCAGGGGTCTCGGTAGCGCTTTTCAAACGGGAATGTCTTGAAGCAGCCCGAAAGCGGCGTTCATAATCTGGTTATTCCGACGTATCGTCGAACCGGAACAAGCCCCAAGCAGCCCTAGAAAAAACCTTTAGGCGGGGGCAGCCGGCATACGGCAGTCCTGACTGGGGAGAGACAAAATATTGACTATTTCTTGCTTTTCCTAGATGATAAGAATCAGTTTTGGTAAAAATCTATGAGAAAAGGTTATATGGTATGAAAATCCTGTTATGGGCATTGTTTTTCCTAAGCCTGGGCTTTCCTAGCTATCCGCAGATAAAAGAAGCGCTTCAAATTCGGATTGCGGCGATCCCTAATAATCCCCGTCCGGGGGAGCCGGTAACGATTGGGCTTGTCGGCGGGGAAGGAAATCAATTCCAAGCGGTTCTGCTCAACGCTCAAGGACAGCGTTTGACAAAGGCGGCTTTTTTCAATTTGACCGCCGACAAGGACGGGAGACCGGTTAAGGCTGCGGTTCTTGCGGTTCCCTGTACCGCGCGAGGAGGACCTGCTCAGATTCAGGTGGAAAATGGATTCGGCAGTATCGGGAATATTGCCTTGACTATCAGCAGCCGGCAATTTATTTCCGAGGAAATCCCGCTGGATCAGCGGAATACAGAGCTGCGGACCGCGGCGGATCCCCAGAAAACCGCGGAATCAAATATGTTATGGGGGATTCTCAACCGCACCGGCGCGGAAGTATATGGGGGAGGTCCTTTTGTTCCGCCGGTAACGTCTACTAGAAGAACCAGTTTTTTTGGGGATCGCCGGATTTTCAGATATGTTGACGGCTCCAGCGCGGCGTCGATTCACGCGGGAATTGATTACGGCGTGCCTACAGGAACGCGGGTTCACGCCTGTGCGCCCGGCAGGGTGGCCCTTGCCCGGTCTCGGATTGTTACGGGCAATTCGGTGATCCTTGAGCATCTGCCGGGGGTGTATTCGCTGTATTACCATCTGGATCAGATTCATGTTCAGGAAGGAGCTGTGGTACAAGCCGGCGCGGTATTGGGCGAATCCGGGGCGACCGGGCTTGCTACAGGTCCCCATCTGCATTGGGAAATTCGGGTATCTGGAGAAAATACCGATCCAGATGCGCTTATCGCCCGTCCCATACTTGACAAAGAAGCGATTTTGAGTATATTTAATTCATTCTAATACATTCTGACCGGTAAGGAAAGGAGGTGATTTTTTGGCGCATATCATCGTGGATGATAACGAAGCATTGGAAAAAGCTATTAAGCGGTTTAAGCGGATGGTAGAGAAAGAAGGCATTATTCGAGAATTTAAAAAGCGTGAATATTATGAGAAGCCTTCGACTATTCTGAACCGAAAGAAAAAAGCTATTCAGCGGAAATTGCTTAAAAAGTCCCGGAAAGGCAAATCCGACTATTAGGCTCAAGCGGTTTCAAAAGGCTATTCTGTAAAACAATAGGGGAGTTATGGGTGAGCGGGAAGTTTTATGACAAAAAATCATTTTTTTCTGTCTCTCACTGCTCACTCATCCGTAATCGGCGCTTATTGGCGGTCTTCGTTGTTTTTCTTGTTCTGTCATGTTCCAGTTTTTCGCCTGTTTCAGCACCCCCAGAAAGGGGATCTCAGAAATTTGCTAGTCCTTACGATGTTGTTCCTTATTGGCAGCCTTTTGCGGCGGACCTTACGGAGGGACTGGATTTTTTCGCCGGTCAGGTACAGAACCCTCGGCTTCGATTCTGGGCTGTGCGGGTAGACCTTACTGCGGAGTCTTTAGGTTTTGTGGTAAGTCCTCGGGAGCCGGTTAACGCGGTTATGCAGGACGGAATCATACCAAGTACCAAAATCAGCAGTTTCGTTGAGCGTTACCATTGTCTTATAGGGATTAATACAAATCCTTTTAGTCCGGTTTCCGGCAGAGAAGGGGAAGAGCGGACTATTATAGGGGTTACGGTTTCTCAGGGAACCGTTGTCGCTCTTCCCCACCCTTCGTATGATGCTTTGGTTTTTTATGCGGACTCCAGCGCCGCTATTGTCAAACAGTCAGAACTACAGGACTTAGAAGGCGTTGAATACGCGGTAGGCGGTTTTTCAATCGTGCTGCAAAACGGAACCCTTCCAGACCGGCTTCTGTCCAGCCGAACTGAACCTAGACATCCTAGAAGCGCCGCAGGCTTATCCGCAGACGGTAAAACCCTTTACCTATTAGTTATTGACGGGCGGCAGTTGGGAAGTATAGGCGCTACAGAATCTGAAATCAGCGCTGTCCTCAAGGGACTTGGCGCATTTGAGGGGCTTAACTTTGACGGCGGCGGCTCTACCGCATTGGCGCTGCGGTATCCTAACGGCAAGGTTCGTACCGTAAATACGCCCATTCACAAGGGGGTCCCTAATCTTGAACGAGGGGTGGGGACTTGTTTTGGTATTGTCCTACGGTAATATAAAAGGATACACTAATTACGATTGTTTGTTAAAACATAACAAGTAAGGAGATTTAATATGCTGTATCCCAAAAGCGCCCAAGAATTCACCCCAGAGGATTTTAAACGTCCCGGCAGTGAATATCGGGCAGCCCCGTTCTGGGCGTGGAACAATAAACTAGACCCAGCGGAACTTACCTGGCAGATCGAGCGGCTCAAGGAGCTTGGTTTTGGGGGGTTCCACATGCATGTGCGTACCGGCCTTGCCACCGAGTATTTAAGCGATGAATACATGGAAAACATCCGGGTCTGCGTTGAGAAAGCCCGATCAGAAGGAATGCTTGCGTGGCTCTATGACGAAGATCGCTGGCCCTCAGGCGCCGCCGGCGGACTTGTTACCAAAAATCCCCAATACCGTATCCGGCATCTGCTTGTAACTCGTCGAGCCTATCAAGTTTCCAGATCGGGACAAGGAGGGGTTTCTTTCAACGGCGATTCCTCGGCGGCGGCGGAACGCAGTGAAAACGGAAAACTCGCCGCTGTTTTTGATGTGGTTTTAGACCAAACCGGAGATTTAGCCTCATACCGACGCATTGACCCCGAAGCGTCAGCTCAAGGCTTCAAGCTCTATGCCTACATTGAAAGTCCAGGTCCTAGTCCTTGGTTCAACAACCAAACCTACGTTAATACCCTAGACCCAGAATCTATCCAAGAGTTTATCAAGATAACCTATAAACGGTATGAACATTTTTTTTCCAAAGATTTTGGCGGAGTTATTCCAGCGATATTCACTGATGAACCGCAATTCGCTAAAAAGGGAACGCTGAATTTTGCCCAAGAGGAAAAAGACGTTATTCTGCCTTGGACAGACAATATTAATGAAACTTTTACGGCTGCGTATCCGGGAGAGAATTTGATTGAAGGGATTCCTGAACTGCTCTGGGATCTTCCTCAAGGAAAGGTTTCAGTAATCCGTTATCACTACCATGATCATATTGCCGAGCGGTTTGTCCAAGCCTTTGCGGATCAGTGCGGTTCTTGGTGCGCCGCTCACCGGATTATGCTTACAGGCCACATGATGGAAGAGCCGACCTTGGAAACCCAAACTCATTCCCTTGGGGAAGCGATGCGTTCCTATCGTTCCTTTCAACTGCCCGGGATTGATATACTCTGTGACCGTCGGGAATTTACTACCGCTAAACAGGCTCAGTCTGCGGCGCGGCAGTACGGCAGACCCGGGGTACTCTCAGAGCTTTACGGCGTAACCAACTGGGACTATGATTTTCGGGGACACAAACTTCAGGGAGATTGGCAAGCCGCTCTGGGCGTTACCGTCAGGGTTCCTCATTTGTCTTGGGTCTCGATGAACGGAGATGCTAAACGGGATTATCCGGGAACGTTCAACTATCAAGCTCCTTGGTATAAAGAATATCCTTATGTAGAGGATCATTTTGCCCGGGTTGCTTCAGTGCTGACTAGAGGCAAAGCCCTAGTCCGGGTAGGCGTGATCCATCCAGTAGAAAGTTACTGGCTTCACTGGGGAAGCCGCGAGAATACCGCCGCGATTCGAGAAGAGATGGACCAGCGTTTTCAAGACCTCTGTACTTGGCTTTTACGGGGAACCATTGACTTTGACTATATTTGTGAATCTCTCCTGCCGGAAATCGGGGATCAAAATGGGGTCAAACTGAACAGGTCTGGGAAACCCTTGTTTCCGGTAGGAGAGATGGGGTATGAGGTTATTATTGTTCCGGCATTAGAAACGATCCGTCGAAGTACGCTGGAACGGCTTGAAGCCTTCCGCAAAGCTGGAGGCAGGATTATTTTCTTAGGGGATCCGCCGAAATATGTTGAGGCTCAACCTGATCCGCAGGGGGCGGACCTTTGGAAACGCAGTGAAACTCTGAGTTTTGAGCGGCTCCGAATCTTGAACGCTCTTTCTGATATCAAAGATATCGAGATTCGAGAAGAAAATGGTTCTCTTGCCAAAGATTTCCTGTACCAGCTTAGGGAAGAAGGGGATAATCAGTGGCTTTTTATCGCTCATGCGGATAATCCCGTTAATCCTGATATTCCTACAGAAAAAAACCTGCATATTCGTCTTCAAGGTGAATGGCTGCTTACTTATTATAACACAATTTCCGGTGAAATTTCGGGTTTGCCTGGGAAATGTAATGCTGGACAGACCTTTATTGACTATCGGTTCTATGATCATGACAGTCTGCTTCTGAAGCTGGAACCTTCCCGGAGTTCCTTACCCTGTCCCGGGACTCTTGGTCCCAAGCCTTCGGCAAGGGTTGGAAAACCGCGGCTTTTTATCCATGATCCTGTACCGGTACGCCTCCAAGAACCTAACGTCCTGCTTTTGGATATGCCTGAATATGCGCTGAACAACAGCGAATGGCGGGAACGGGAAGAAATATTGCGGCTGCACCAAACAATCAAACAAGAACTGGGTTGGGCTTCGGTAATACGAGGCGCTCAACCTTGGGTGGAGCGGGACTCGTCTACTCCTCATACGCTTCGTCTCCGATATTGTTTTGAAAGTGAAATTCCTATAAAAGGCGCCTGTTTAGGACTGGAAAACGCAGTCCATACCAAGGTAACGCTTAATGGTGAAGCCGCGGGAAACGTAAACGGCTGGTATGTAGACAAGAGCATCGGCGCGGCGCCGCTGCCGGATATCAGAGCCGGTAAGAACGTCTTGGAACTGGCTTTTCCGTTTGGACCCAAAACTCCTGTGGAAAGGGTTTACCTCTTTGGGGATTTCGGCGTTTCTGTGGCGGGAACCGCCGGGACCCTTACAGAACCAGTACGGAGCCTTGCCTTTGGAGATATTACCCGCCAAGGACTGCCTTTTTATGGAGGCGCTGTCAGCTATTATCTGGATGCCGAAAGCAGAGGCGGAAGTCTGACCATTACGGCTGCTTCCTACAGGGCCCATCTTTTGAAAGTCCTTGTTGACGGTAAGGACCGGGGAATTATTGCATATTCACCTTATCGGCTTGAAGTCCCGCATCTTGCGGACGGCTTACACCGCATAGAACTTATCTGTTTTGGAAACCGGATCAATACGTTTGGTCAGCTTCATGCAAATATACGAGATTCCGGTTTCTGGTGGGGACCTCCCTCGTGGTATACTCAGGGAGATGCTTGGACCTACGAATATCGTTTCTGGACCCAAGGCATACTTAAATCACCGGAAATTACTTAGCCTGCTGCCCCATAGAAAAGGGTGACTCCTGCACCCTTTTCAAGTATGTTATACTTTCTTTTTGATAATATCGCTCTTGAGACACCGAGCGCAGATTTTCAAGGTAATGGTAGTTCCTTCAATTTCAGTCTTCACCTTTACCAAATTAGGCCGCCAAGTACGGCGGGTACGATTTTTGGCGTGACTCACTTTATTGCCGGTAACGGTATGTTTTCCACAAATATCGCATATACGTGACATGATAATCCTTCCTTATCTTTGATTAATCTGTCAGCTGCCCCCCGCCTAAAGTTTTTTCTAGGGCTTGGGGCTTGGGGCTTGGGCCGGTTGTCCGGCTTGCTCCCCAAGATTTCTACTTCCTTTCCGCTTTTCTTTTTTCTTTTTTCTAAGCGGGTGTTTCTACGGCGGTTTCACCCTTGATGCCAAGAGCCGAAGCCTCCATATCCATAGACATTACGTTCCCACGCCGCGTGGGTAGGTCTATTTGACTTTTTTAGTATACAACAAGATAGACAGAAGGTCAAGAATGTTGGTACAAAACCTTTTCGGTGCGCCTTATATCCCCAAGCCTCAAGCCCCTGCCTTTAGGCATGGAGCAACTGACTAAAGAGCAGTTCTTTGAATCTATGGAATTCTATAATATCTGGTTCTAACGCTAAAGCCGCTTCACAGTCAGCTAAGGCTTGGGGGATATCTTCAATATGGTAATACGCCTGTCCTCGGCGATAAAAACTGAAAGCGTAATAGGGGTTTATTTTAAGAGAAAACGTAAAATCATCAATAGCTTCAAGATACTGCTGCAGCACGGCTTTAACTACCCCGCGATAATAGACGGCTTTATAGCTTTGGGGGTCTAATTCCAAAGATTTGGTAAAGTCCATGATAGATTCATCATACTGAGAACGGGCGAAATTAGCCATTCCCCGATGTTTATAGATAAGAGACCCAACTATATTGTTAGGTTCCATCTTCAAACTGTGGGTGTAATAGGCGATAGCTTCTTTAAAGTGGTTTTTATTATGGGCTGACAGGGCTTTCAGTATGAGGCTGCCGATAGTCTCGCCGGAATCGCTGTTGTATAAAGGGTCCCCGGAATCAAAACCAGTATCAAGCGGCTCATGAATGGTATGCTTTAACGCAAGACTTCCAACCAGTTCCGGCGCAAACAGAATATTGTCTGTTGATTCTTGAACTTTTTTAAAAAATGAATTCCGCCGTTTTCCCAATTCGCCGTTAAGATTCTGCTGATAGGTTCGGATTTCCTGAAAAATGGTATCCGCCAGGGAAAGACTGGCGTTAACCGCGGCTAATTTACGCTTCATCAATTCGTCAAAAGGGGTAAATTCAGCTTTGTAAACCAATTCATGTTCTACTTCCGCCCAAGCGTCCTGTAAAATAGTACGAATCTGAATCTCCGCAACTTCTAAACCGCAGTCTCCCCGATTTTTCATAATGGTTTCAGGAATTTTTATGAGTAAATGAATTGATTCATAGCCGAATTCTTTGAAAGAATAATCTGAGCCTTTTAATTCTACTTCAATAATCTCAAAAGTCTCTTTTAATCTATTTTGGACAATAGCAAGGTCTCCAAAAAAAGGACATACGATTCTAAGACCGATTATATCAGTAATAAAAGGCGGTTTAGTTTCAGGAGAAACATTTTTCAGTATTTTAAGATATTTTTTATAATAACTCCCAAATTCTTTTACCCGTCCTTTAATGGTTGGCCGGGAGGGAAGGGTTTTAAGGGCTGTTTCTATACCGGCTTCAATATCTTTGGAAATTAAAACTCTGGCAGGACCATACTGTTCATAGATATTTCGGAGAATCTTTTGATCTGGAACTTTGAAATTACTCATTACATACCTGTCTATAGATTTCAGCGAAATATATTAAAAAAGCTGTCTAAAAAACCAAAGGATTTTTCAGACAGCCTCATCATAACCTTGCTAGGCGGCGCTGCCGCCTAGAACTTAGCAGGAAAAATCCTACTCTTCATCGTCAGCGCCAGGAGTCCGCTGGAAAGCAGGTCCTTCTTTAGCCTGCCGATCAAGGTCCAATTCCCGCTGCATCTGGATCTGACCAAGCCGCTGGAGTTCAGTAGTATTGCGGGAGTTATCACGATCCCGAACAATATTCCACCGACCTTCATCATTAATATCTCGTTCTTCTTCAAGAACAGCCTGATCGTAGATGAGTTTTACGTCTTTGAAATAGGTGATAAAATCACCGCCTTTAACATTGGCTTGTTTCTGGACAATAAATCCGCCGAACTTTACATAGGGAGTTGAATCGGGATAAATAGGATCAACCCGAACTTCCCGGTTTCGTACGTTCTGGACATAAGCGGGATTATCCCACCGGAGTTCTCCCCAGCCTTCAAAGTTCAAATAACCCATGAAATAGGTTTTTTCCACGCCTTTGTCGTCAATAAGAATCACAGACAAAGAATGAGGGAAATTAAGCCCATACACATTAACCGCAATGGATTTGATGGCTCCGACATTCTTGATAATCCCCAAACCGCCTTGGGGTTTTCCCTCATCATCAGCTTCACCTTCAAACCGGCTCGGAGTTACCGTACCAGCGCCTTCTTCACCCTCAGTTATGTTTCCCTCTTCGTCAACGGTGGTACCCTCAAACGCGGGAATAGCAAAGGGGGGTTTTACCGCTGCCCAAGAATTAAAGGCTCCAGTCGGAAAGTGGATCCGCACGCCCATTACCTTCTCAAAAGCTTTAGACTCAGTTTCCCTGGTATAGCTCAGATGTTTAGTGGTAATGTTCTGTGAAGACGGCGCAAACACCACATCCCACCTCTCAATAGCCAGAGAGGAAATCATGTTCCGTCTTTGCCGGGCAGTAAAATTGCTAGTGGCCTCGTTGGAAAAATCCATCAAGGTCGCCTGATTTTGAGTAGGCACGTCATTTTCATCGGGCAAAATTCCAGCCGTAAGCTTTGAGAAATCGATAAGCGTCTTTTCATCGGCAAAACTCGATCCCACTGCTAATAACGTGACGACGACAAGAATGAAGATACGTTTCATTCACAGCTCCTTTCGCTTTTAAAGTCCCTATAAGGACTGTTTAATCTAAGTATACAAAATTAAAAAAATTTGTCAACATATTTTTACTCCAATTCTAAAAAATTTAAAAATTATTTTTTTACTCATTTTTACAAAAGCGCCGTAAAGCCCCCGCCTTCAGGCATAGGGCAGTTGACTTTTTAAGGTGGAAATAGTCAGTTACCCCGGCATACGGCTGTAGCGGCGGGAAAATTACCGCTAACAGCCGCAACTGCCGCGCCAGCCGGCTAATAGTCAGATGCCGCTTCTTCCACAAGTTCAGGCTCATAGACAAGGCAGTCCTCGTCATATTCCCGCATCCGCTCCGGGCTTATCGCCCCCACAGCATACATCGCTTCCGCGTCTTGGTGGATAACACCAAGTATTTCACTC
>JAITHD010000114.1 GCA_031280155.1 Treponema sp.
GTAAACGCGCCGGTTTCTCCCAGAGAACCGTATACTTCGTCGGTACTGACATGGTGAAACCGTACGTCCCGCCGAAATTCGCCGCCTGCCTGCCAAGCGTGACGAGCAGCCTCAAGCAAGTTAAAGGTTCCCATAACATTGGTTTTAATAAAACAGTCAGGACTGAGAATAGACCGATCCACATGGCTTTCCGCGGCAAAATGAACTACTGTATCAATATCGTAACGTTCAAAAAGCGCCGGTACTAACGACGGATCCCTGATATCGCCGGGCTCAAAAAAATAGCGCCCCTGAAACTCCTCGGCTAGGTCCGCAAGATTTGCGGCGTTTCCTGCATACGTGAGGGCGTCCAGATTAACAATACGCCCGGTAAACGCCGGTATTCGGGTTAAAAGCAGGCGAATGAAATTAGTACCGATAAATCCGGCGCCGCCTGTTATCAACAGATTACTAAGTCCCATAAGTCCTTCTTATTCGGCATTATCATCAATTCGCCGGTATGGAACGGGCAAGACGAAAGCCTGTACTATTATATCGAGCGGTCTCAACGCTGTAACTTCGGTAGGCTGAACGCAGATACTCCCCGGCATAGCTCCAACTTCCGCCTCGGCGCACCCGATAGACCCCGGAGGAGCCGCTCTGAGTATACTGATCCCAACACCATTCCCATACATTCCCGTACATATCGTACAATCCCCACCAGTTTGGCGAAAACGTATCTATCGGAGTTGTCATTTCCCGGTAGATTCCTTTGGGACCGTTGTTATAGGGATAATTCCCGTTAAAGTTTGCCTGAGCAGTAGTAATCGTAATTCCGGTACTGAAAGGCGTCGGCGTTCCCGCCCGGGCGGCGTCTTCCCATTCCGCTTCAGTCGGCAGGCGATAGCCGTCAGACCCTTCGTTCCAGATTACGTCATTTCCGGTTATGGTATACGCCGGAGACAGTCCTTCCCGTTCACTCCGCCAATTACAATACTGGATTGCATCGTCCCAGCTTACCAGCACCACTGGATGCCTGCTGTCTTGATCGAAATAAGGATTCCGCCATGTCGCGTCCCAGGTCATTTTCCAAGCGTTCCCAGTCCATATATATCCGCCGCCTGCAATTTCAGCCCGTGTTTCATATCCTGTTTCACTTACGAATTTCTGAAAATCCTCAAGACTCACCTCATGGGCTTCCATATAAAAGTCCCTCAACGTTACCTCATGTTGGGTTTCATCGTGATTTCTATTGGCTTCCGAAACAGGACTGCCCATAACAAAATCTCCTCCGGGAATAAATACGAATCGGTCCATGAAAGGATATTCTATTACTACCCTCGCGGTCTGTCCTTCCTGAAGCGTTGCCTTCTGGGGGAGCGCCGTAATAATACGTCCGTCTTCGGATTTAACTGCTACTTCTATTTCTCCGACCGTCACATTCCATAACGCGGCGCTGCTATTCGCCCTGATGCGGGTTCCGGTTTCGACTCCTTGGATCATCAGCATACCGGCTGCTTCCGAAAAAACCATGACAGAGCCGGTCCCAGGAGTCTTATTGGAAATAGGCGGCGGCGAGGGCATAGGAGCAGCAAAAAGCGTGTTTTTAAAGAAAAGAAACTCCCCCCCTTCCTGATGCGCGGTTCCTTGGGAGAGCAACGTCTCTGTTTCTTGGTACGCTGTATTGGTAATGATTCCCATGAAAGGCTGGGACTGAGGAGGCGCAGCGTTCTGTACTTGAGCAAAAAGATATGCTGAATCTATATAATCTCCCTGGGGATCCCGCAAAGCATTTTTCAAATATCTCCTGAATTCCGAAGACCCAGGTCCTGTCTTGACAGCTCCGCTCCCGATTACTTGACGGCTGACTTTATTGTATACCTGTTTGTAATACTCCTCGTCATTCCTGAATTCCCCTCTATTTCCGGCGTTTATATCCAGTCCTTCCCCTACAAAACAGGCGTCTGAAATCAGAAACACATGTTTAGCCGGCAACGATGCCAGCATATTTTGAACTTCCTCATTAGCCATCTGATTGGTTTGGAAACCAAGGTCTTCCGAAGACGGCATCAGTATCCATGAACCGGCTTTAGTAAATTTATCAACTTGTCCAGCTCCCGCGTAAAATACAAACACCGAATCATAGACCCCGGTTTTTTGTCCCAGTTCGGTAAAAAGATTCCGAACATTATCTCCGGTGGCTTGATTATTATAGAGTTCCCGGATTTCATGAATAAGATAATTACCGACTAGAATATCCCGTATTTCCTTAGCGTCTCGAACAGGATTGCCTAAGGTTCCCCATTCGTCATACCGGTCTATAGCAATAAACACCGCCCATTGTTTCCCAATACGCTTATCAATCGGGAGAACTCCAATTTTCCCTTCCTGCCCATCCAGAGAAGCGAACTTGAGAAACAAAAACGCCATAAAAAGCGATTTTATAAAAATAACATTTGTTTTTGATACCGGTTTCATAGAATTTTCTCTTTATTATTGAGTATGAAGAACTTTTTTTGATAAGTCAAGAGCTGTTTTCAGCCGCCCTGTAATCAGGGCGGCTGAAGGTTTGGAAACGCTATAACACAATGGAACGAGTAACTTCCACGGGAAAAACTCCGAAAAGCCTGTCTAACGGAGAATGTACTGTATAAGAAGTTCCCGCAACTTTATTGTAGATATCTATCACCGTTTTCAGTTCTTCCTCGTTCTTCGCATAAAGCGCTGACGAATAAGCTGCTCGAAATAATCCTTTTTCAGCCAATTCCTTGGTCGAAAGAGCGCCGTATCTCCGTTTGGCGTGACTATCTACGACTGCCGCAGGACCGTCATAGCCAATGGTAAATATAAAATCTTCTCTGGAAAACATTAGCGTATCTTTTATCAATCTGTTAGGGAAAAATTATCTTTTTGAACCCCGCAAAGAGGACACACCCAGTCCGCCGACAAGTCCGCAAAGGAAGTCCCTGCTGGAATTCCCGCTTCTTTGTCGCCTTGAGACGGATCATAGATATAACCGCACGTATCACATATATATTTCTGCATAACACACCTCAATATAATAATTATATATAAACATACTAAAAATTTTTATCAAATACTAGAAAAAAAATGAAGGTTCAATACTTTTTTATCAAAACCGCTGTAAAACCCTTGCCTTTAGGTCTAAACTTGACCCACAATTATTTTGAACCATGCTATAATCCAGTAAAAGACAACACTCTGGGAGGGGAAATGGCGGGAAAGACGGGATTACCGATGAGAACGAAGTTTACGGGACTGGATTTCAATTCCAAGGGGCTTGAGCGGCGGTTCATACAAACCATGGAAACCCTGTCCCGGGCAGCCGGATAAATCAATCTGGTTTTGCCGCGGGAACCGGACCGAAGCAAAAGCAATCTACCGGATGCTGGGCAGCGAACCCCTCCGGCTGGTACAGGACGCAGCGAGCCTTAACCACAACACTCATAAGAAACCATCCACTCGGGCTAAGGCTAACCAGAAAAACCGAATAGTAATGGCGGGAAATTCTAGGGATACGATTTTTTAGAATTTTTTCTGATCTAATCTCTTGACCAAAATTCCGTTAGTTTATATAATTCTATCTATTAGTTTTTTTATGAAACATTACAATACTTTTTTGTTGCTAGTAATATTCTTCTCATCAGGGCAGACTTCGCCTAGAACGCCGCCACGCCGCCACGCCGCCACGCCGCCACGCCGCCACGCCGCCACGCCGCCACGCCGCCACGCCGCCACGCCGCCACGCCGCCACGCCG